>SKQI01000108.1 GCA_007119095.1 Wenzhouxiangella sp.
AGATCGTGCTCGTAATGCCACCCGGCGGTCCATTCGACCTTCTCGACCCCAGCCTCATATCCCACAGCCAGGATCGTCCCGTCGTCTATCATCCGGAAGCCATCCACGGTAACGTCCCCAGTAATACCGCCCGCCGTCAGCGTTCCGGGTATGGTTACATCCCCGGTCCGGAAGTCGCCCAGGATGAGTGGCGTGGCGTTCACATTCCGCTGCTGGACGACAAACATGCTGTCCCAGGTCGTATTCCCCAGGCCCGCTTCGTAGCCCAGCAGGACCATGTCCTGGCCCTGGTTCTCGTGGCCCGCTTTCCTGCCAATGGCAATGAGCCGTTTGCCAGTGTTCAGCCGGGCCGTGCTGTCGCCCAGGGCAATGACGTAGTCAGCGTAGTTGCTGTCGGCGGCATCGTGGCCCACAGCCATGACCCCATGGCCTTCGTTGAAGAAGCCCGCACGGAAGCCCGAGGCCGTGAGATTGTCGCCGATGTTGTACATGCCTGCCGCACGCCCTAGAGCCGTGACGAAGTCGCCTCGGTTTGCATCAGCCGCGCCGAACCCTATGGCCGCTACATTATGACCCCGATTGTTGCGGCCTGCATCCACGCCTACTGCCGATAAGCCTGCACCCGTGTTGCCCGATCCGGCCCGGTAGCCCACGACCGTCTCAAAGTAGTGAGCCCATAAACCATCCGTTTCCCAGTCGTCCTCCCAATCAAGATCAACTTCCGGCTCCTTGTCGGTAGAATCGGCCGTAACACGGTAGAATTGGCTTGACCGAAACACAACGTCGTTCTCGTAATACCAACCGGGTGCCCACACCTGCCAGCTCATGCCTGCATCCCGGCCTAAGCGGGTTTGTCTTCCCAGTCGTGGCATGGTTAGGGCATGGTAGTCCTGGAACAGGTAGACACTATCAGCGCGGACGGTGTCGGCTTGCCCCGGGGTAATACCCACCACCGTGGCGCCGGGTTCAACCAGCAGGGTCTGCCCCGCCTGGACGATGGCCGTGTCAGCGCGGGTGATGACCGACGAAGACGCCAGCAGGGTGGCGGGCAGCAGGAGTACGAACAACGTAGTCAGTATCATGGTCATACCTGGTCCGCGATTGACCACGGCACCAAGGTGCCGGGCAGGTGGAAGGTGATGCGCCCCTCGATCAAGCTGTGCACCGACACCAGGCCCACGACCTGGATGCGGTTCTCGGGCACTGGCAACGCAGTGGTCCAAGCGCCGACCGTCGTGGACAGGAAAACCGGCCGACCCACACCCGCAGCGCCGGTGGTGTCCAGGTCGCCGTCTTGCCAGTAGGGCACTACCGTGCCGTCGGCGCCGTCGGCGATGGTGGACTCGACGATGGCCTCGGCATAAATGGTCGTCGTGGGCGTCTGCGTGGCCTGCGCCCGGACAATCTGCGGGTAGCGGTTGGTGCCGTCGAAGTGCGTGCCGCGGAAGCCCACCAGGCTGGCGCGCGAGATGGCCGCGCCGCTGTTGTTGCGCACGCGGAAGCGCGGACCCGTGGGCACGCCGCGGCTGCGCAAGTTGGCCGGCACCAGGCCGTTGGCTTGGACGTTGGCATCATCCAGACCGATGTTGTTGAGGAAGGTCTGCAGCTGCACCAGCGGCACAGAGACGTGCTCCCAGTCGTTGACCAGGTCGGTGCCCCCCGCAAGGGTGAGTGATATTTGCGGCATTAGCGTCTATCCTCCACGTAACCGGACAGCTCCCAGGAATCAACCTTGAAGGTGTTGCGGATGATGCCGTTGTCGTACAGCCTCACGATGAAGTTGGTGCCGTTGATGCCGAAGTCGGCGCGGGTGTTGATGAACTCGCGGCCGCCCCAAAAGCCACCGCCCCAGGTGGAGCGCCCCCACAGCGTCAGGCCCAGCGACAGGTCGATGTCGGCGCTGTTGGACTGACCGCGGCCGTCATTCCATATCTGCATGGTAATGCGGCCGTCGGGTACGCGCGTGGCGCTGAGGTGGGCCCAGGCCACAGCCACGTTGAAGTTGTGCAGGCCGTCATTGCGGCCGCTGTAGCCCGAGCGGACGATGTCGAGGGGTATGGGCTGGCCCAGGTCCAGGTAGGTATCCGGGGCGTCCATGCGGTAGAGGATACCCGCACGGCCGCAGTGCGTGGCACGGCGTCCAAGGCTGCTGGGGTAGCCGTCAGCGCCTACACGTATGGGCAGCATGAAGCTGACCGGGAAGGCGGGCGTCCACTGCAGCAGCTCCAGGTTGGGGTTGTCGCGCAGGACCCAGTGGGGGTATTCAAGCATGCCCGCACCGAAGGCAATGGCCGAATCCACGTCCACGGCCAGATAGCAGTTGTTCTCCGTGGACCCCGCCTGCGCACAGCTGAAGCGCACCTGGTTGAACTCGGGCGCATAGACCGCCTGGATCTGATCGACCATGGCCGTGGCCAGGCCCGGCAGGCCCTGGCGCTCGCGGCCCTCGATGGCATGGCGGATGGGGTCGCCCAGGGGTATGAGCACCGGGCGGTCGCCGCCGGTGGTCATCATCATAAAGGGCCCCTCGTCGCGGTCCCAAAAGAAGCCATAGCTGCGGTTGTTGTCACCGCGACCGCGGCTGACGGTACACCAGGCGCGGTGGGAGACGCAGCCGATGTCCATGGACACGTCCCACTTGCCCCAGTCGCGCGGCGACTCTACGCCCTTCTGGTAGACGATCGTGCCGTTCTGCGTCTGCGCCACCAGGAAGGGCCCCAGGTTGGCCAGGTTGGTAATACCGGGATCGTGGGGCACCTCGACGACAATGATGTTCTGCAGCTCGAAGTCATTCTCGTCGCGCACAGCCGAGGGGTATATGTAGTGCTCGTTGCCGCTGACGCCGGCCACGCACAGCCGCTCGGCGTGCATGGCGCCGAAGCGGGGTATGCGCCCGTCGCCGCCGCCTTCGATCTCCGGCAGCTGCTCCACTGTCGTCCAGCTGCCGACGCTGGTCATGGAGAGGAAGTCTTCGCCATTCATCAGAATGAGGCGGTTGGCGAACATCACCCCGTGCGACTGCTCGTTGGCCACCGTGCGCCCCTCGTCAGCGAAGACCTGGTCGCCGCTGTTCCAGCGGTACAGCCCGTCGCCCACGTGCAGCACCACCTGCTGCGTGCCGTCCTGGAAGTGACAATCCATGCCACCGTTGACCGGAGCACCGCCATTCAGCGGTGTCTGGTACATGTCACGGATGCCCCGCACCTTGGTCAGCGCCCCGCGGTTGTGCAGGTCCACGTTGCGCAGCAGGCGGTAGCGCCGCGTAGCCTCGGATGCGGACTGACGCATGCCGTCATAGACGCGACTCTCGGGCCAGGTGAACTCCTGGTTGGGCATCAGCACGGCGGACTACCCCCTGGTTTCTGCTTCTACTGCATCGTCTTCCGGTTCGTATCTCAGCTTCAGATCCCGCACCATCTGCCGGGCCTCTTCCGCCCTCGAGACTCCCGCCGTTGTGCCTGCTCCATAATGAGCCCAGTACTCGGTCGTGTATATATTCATCTTGCTGCCTCCCCCTCCCCATAAGTAAAGGTTAGTTTAAGCTCTTTCACCT
>SKQI01000063.1 GCA_007119095.1 Wenzhouxiangella sp.
GAGAAAGTACACCAACCCTGCCCCGTTGTCCTCGAAGGGATTTCAATATATCTGCAACCGTCTCGGTTTCCTGCCACTTATCAACATCAATAAGCTGTACATCCTTTTGCTCTATTCGGCTGACTTTATCCTCTAGGCTTTCAGAACTTCTAGAAAAATTTTGTGCAACTTTAGCAATATTACGGTGAAACCTGAAAATATCTTTCAGCTTTTCTACCATGCTTTTCTGACAAACATCATCTTTTGTAAGATTAGTATTGTACACACCTTGGTCGAAGTCTCCTAACGAAGTGATCCGCTTAGATAGACGATTAATTAAACTCCACTCTTCCTTGCTTAGATCCTGCACTTCATCTACAACTGCAATGTCATAAATTTGGTCAAATGATTGATTCGTCAATCCTGATAAAATACAACTGTATTTTTCTTCATAACTTCTGCCATCGATAAAAATACCCTTTTGCTTGGCAAGGTCCCAAAAGTATTTATCCTTGGTAACAAGCGTAATATTATCAGTTAAGTCTAACTCCTTTAAAGCACTTCGCAGATAGCCATACAAACTGTGATTAAAAATGACAAAAAGCGGTCGAACCATTTGATTTTCAACCACATTTTTTAGAATATAAAGACTGATCAGTGTTTTACCTGAACCGGGCGGCCCTTCAACAAAGAGATCATTAGATTGGCGAGATACCCGCCGAATAATTGCTTGTTGTTCTTCAGAAAGCTTATTATAGGGAACTAAAAACATCATTCCACTCCAGATATAAAAGAATTGGTTGCCAAATAGCTTTTCTCATCACCGCTATCTTTCTGGATTTTGGGTGTGACATAAGAATAAGGTTTTCCAGCAAGTTTAAATAGCTCTGGCAGCAATACTCTTTTATCAAAGTCAGAAAATGATTTTGGCTGTCGGAGATACTGTTTCGTCAATTGTTCAGCCTGATCTTTCCAAGGTTTACCAATCGCTGAACTTAGTAGAACAATTTTGATAGCAATGGTTTCATCTTGTTGAACAGAATCCGGTTGTTTAACCAGATAGTTGAATGCTACTTCGTCCGAATCTCGTTCCAGTAAAAGTGAGTAGTTATAGATGTAGCTTGCTTCCTCTGGCTCCAGCTCTAGTGCTTTTTCTAACGCTCGCTTAGCCGCCTTGGTTTGACCTAACCGATAGTGGTGGCAGAACAGTAAATTCCAAATACTGCTATCCTGATCGTCAAAACACTCTATATACTGCTCTGCTGCCTGAATAACTCCGCGATTATTGTTGACTTCGGAATGTTTCCAGATTAGCTCACGCAACAAGGTTTTCTCTTGAAGTTTATTGCGCTTTTGCTTGGCTTGATTGATTTCCGCTGTAAGCTTAGATAGTGCGAGCTGCTCCGAGCTGACCATACCAATGCTGTATGGATTGTCAAATTCTGCAGCCCCGACTTCCTCGCCATCAACAATAACTCGCAGATCAAAAACTTTATTAGCCGTCAAAGATGCGTCTATAACCACCTGTGTATCGGATGGAAAAATACTATTCAGCTTGCAGCGTATTTCGCCAATGGGATAGTCGGTTGAATTAATACAGACTGGCACAACGATCTCATCCTGCATACTTGACTGTAACCGAAACTCTGGCAGGGATATTTTCGCTGGAAGCTGTGTGCCTGCAGCAATGATCTCCTTGAAATGGTTTCCTTTAGTACGAATACCAATTGCATCGCTGGTAATTGGTGAAATGAGCGACATACCCTGCTTGTAATAGAAGTAGGAATATACAGCCGCTCCTTCTGCTACCAACTTATCCGGTTCGTGTGTTGTCAGTGGCTGTGATGACCGCAACTTTTCAGCAACGTAAGATTGCAGCAAAGGGTTGAAGCTACTGCCACCTACATATAGCACATAATCAATATTATTCATACGAATATTAGATTTATCAATCAGGTTAGTGATTGACTCACTTATTGTGGTGATGCACTTATCAATTAAGTTAAAGCGGTAATTTTTTCCAACAAACAGCTTCTTAAATATCTGGTCGAACTGCTCACCGGTGATAACTATATCGCCAAGGCTGTACACTGTAGCATTATAGTTTAGCTGACACCCATCCAGTTCAAAACGAATTTCTGCTAGATTAAGTGTTCGAGCATCGTTATTCAGAGCTTTAAGGCTGATTTTTTCACAAATATCCTTCTTTATTTTCTCTGCAAGCACTGCAAGTTGTGGCAAAATGTGATCCTGCAACTCACTTTGAGTTAATTCTTTCAAAGGCGGAAACTTCTTTGTTAGCATTGGATACAATATCTCTTCGGCTATCACATGGTCTAAGTCTTGACCTCCTAAATCGTTATAACGGGAAATCGCTTTATTACTGATCACAATCCCCCGCTTTGGATGGAAATCAACATTTAGTATGGAGAGATCAAGTGTGCCTCCGCCAAAGTCAATGACTAAGATGTCTTTATTGCGAACATTCTTAGCCCACTCTTGCTTCTGTTTCTCAGGTAAGCGATTGAAGTAGCCAATAAACGCAGCATTTGGCTCGTCGATCAACATATGTTCGGATGTCACTACCCCCCCCATTTGTGCAGCACGAATGGTATCCACCCGTTGATTCGCCTGAAATGAGGCTGGTACTGTTATAATAGCGTTATCCAGTTGTTTGTGAGCATCTTTAAGATAGGTTGCCCGCAGATATTTAAGTATAATACCTGATAATTTATAAGGCATATCAAGCTTTTCGCTCACAGCATGAGGATACATCGGGTAATGATCAACCCCCATTTCTATTTTCCAGTGATAGAAAAGATTTTTGCGGAATTCATAACTATCCGCCCCCTTTAGATGGTAGAGGTTGTTGCCAATGTAGGGTTTACCATCAATTACAGCCACCATTGAGGCAATTTTTTCATCTTCAATTGCAGAATCATATGGATTAGGCGATGTTTGTTTTACCCTAACGAACTGAACAGGTACTCGGCTGCTGGAGCTAAAATTTATGTAGCTTGAGTCCACCACGGCCATTAGTGTATAAGTAGTACCTAAGTCTATGCCACAGCAATGGGGATTTACATTACTGCTTAACACCTTCTTATTACACGGGTAGATTTGCATCATTATTCGCTCTCTTTAGTCACTACTTACTTAGGCAACTTTATGCCGTTATGTTTGAAAGCAAGACTTCAACCGGTGTACGCTTTATGCTTGATTATAGACCATAAATGTCTGATAAGCAAAGAACAGCCGACGAAAATTTTCAAGGTACAGCGCCACATTGCCGCTCAGTCGGATTTATTTTACAGTGAGCGTCGATCACTGACCCTAACCATTGACCCCTGATGCACACTGACAAACCCCTTTACCTCCTGTTAGGCGCTGATCCTGAATTTCTGCGCTTACTGACCGATGGGCTGAGGATTAAAGGTCCTTACCAGATCGACGCGATTGACCTTAAATCGCTAGAACGGCGGATTGACGGGGTGATCGTACCGCAAGATACCGAACAACCAATCTGGGCGATTGAAGTTCAAGCCCAATAC
>SKQI01000265.1 GCA_007119095.1 Wenzhouxiangella sp.
CATGCGTTTCAGCACAGCCTGATGGATGCGCTGATTCGCTATCACCGGATGAAGGGTCGGGATACCTTGTGGCAGGTGGGCGTGGACCATGCCGGCATCGCCACCGAGATGGTGGTGACCCGCCAGATCGAAGGCGAAGGTGGCAAGCGCGATGACTACAGTCGCGATGAATTCATCGACCGGGTCTGGCAGTGGAAAAAGGAATCGGGCTCGATCATTACCCGGCAGATGCGCCGGCTTGGCGCCTCGGCCGACTGGTCACGCGAGCGCTTCACCATGGACCCGGACCTGTCCGAGGCGGTCACTGAGACCTTTATCCGCCTGCACGACGAAGGCCTGATCTACCGCGGCCCGCGCCTGGTCAACTGGGACCCGGTGCTCAAGACTGCGATCTCCGACCTGGAAGTGGTCAACAGCGATGAGCAGGGCAAGCTGTGGTCGATTCGCTACCCGCGCTCCGATGGCCAGGGCGATATAGTCGTTGCCACCACGCGCCCGGAAACCCTGCTCGGCGATGTCTGCGTGGCCGTGCACCCGGACGATGAGCGCTACCAGGACCTGGTCGGCAAGACCCTTATCCTGCCGCTGACCGGGCGCAAGATCCCGGTGATTGCCGATGACTACGTTGACATGGAATTCGGTACCGGCTGCGTCAAGATCACTCCGGCCCATGACTTCAATGACTGGGACGTGGGCCAGCGCCATGGCTTCGAGCCGATCAATATCTTTACGCCGACGGCGACGATCAACGACAACGCACCTGAGGCTTACCGAGGCCTGGATCGATTCGAGGCCCGGTCACGCATCATTGAAGATTTGAAGGCCGCTGATCTGCTGGTCGAGGAAAAACCGCACGCCATGGTCGTTCCCCGAGGCGACCGTTCCGGCCAGATCATCGAACCTTACCTGACCGATCAGTGGTTCGTGAAAATGGACCAGCTCGGCAGGCTGGGCCTGGAAGCGATCGAGTCCGGCCGGGTCGAGTTCGTACCCGGCAACTGGATCAACACCTACCGACACTGGATGGAAAACCTGCAGGACTGGTGCATCAGCCGCCAGCTGTGGTGGGGCCACCGGATTCCGGCCTGGTACGACGAGCAGGGCAACATCTACGTTGGCGAGGACGAGGATGCTGTTCGGGTGAAGCATCAACTCACCTCCGACATCCCCTTGAGACGCGACAACGATGTGCTCGAAACCTGGTTCTCGTCGGCACTGTGGGCCCACTCCACCCTGGGCTGGCCGGACCCGGAGCGAATGAAAAGCGAAGGGTATGACCGCTACCTGCCCAGCTCGGTACTGATTACCGGCTTCGACATCATTTTCTTCTGGGTCGCCCGCATGATCATGATGACCGGGCACTTCACTGGCAAGGTGCCGTTCGAGCAGGTCTACATCACCGGCCTGATCCGCGACCGCGACGGCCAGAAGATGTCGAAGTCCAAGGGCAATATCCTCGACCCGCTGGACCTGATCGACGGCATCGAACTGGAAGCACTGGTCAACAAACGCACCAGCGCCATGATGCAGCCCCAGCTTGCCAGGAAGATCGAGAAAGCCACGCGTGAAGAATTTCCCAACGGCATTCCGGCCTTCGGTGCCGATGCGCTGCGTTTTACCTTCACCGCCCTGGCCGGCCATGGCCGCGACATCAAGTTCGACCTGGCCCGCTGCGAGGGCTACCGCAACTTCTTGAACAAGCTCTGGAACGCGGCCCGCTTTACCCTGATGAACGTCGGCGAGGAGACGGTTCCCGAACCGCATCATGAAGACCTGGACGTGCTGTCGCGCTGGATCCTGTCGCGCCTGGGGCGGACGATCAGCGAGGTCGATCATGCCCTGGCCGATTATCGTTTCGATCTGGCTGCCAAGGCACTGTACGAGTTTGTCTGGAACGAATTCTGCGACTGGTACCTGGAGCTGTCCAAGCCGGCCCTGTTCGAAGAAGCCGTGGCCGAAGACCCGGCCACCGCGCTGGCCACCCGCCACACCCTGGCTACCGTGCTTGAAACCACCCTGCGCCTGCTGCACCCCTTCGTGCCGTTCGTTACCGAAGAAATCTGGCACAAGGTGAAAGTGCCGGCCGGCATTGATGGTGACAGCATCAGCCTGGCACCCTGGCCGCATGCCGGCGTGCCGGACCCTGCCGCCGAGGCCGATGCCGACTGGCTCAAGACCGTGATCTCGGCCATCCGCTCGGCCCGCACCGAACTGAACCTGGCGCCCGGCAAGCCGATGCCGCTGATGGTCCAGGCCGGCACCACCGAAGACCACGAACGCCTGGCCCGATTCGAAAAGCTGATCGAGCGCCTGGCCCGGCTGGAAAGCATCGAGCGGGTGCCCGATGAGCGCGATACCGCCGATGTCGCGGTCGCGCTGGCCGGCAACCTGCGCCTGCTGGTGCCGCTGGCCGGCCTGGTTGACATCAGCGAGGAACTGGCAAGGCTGGAGAAGCAGCTCGACCGCGAGCAGAAAGGGCTGGATATCGTCGAGAAAAAGCTGGCCAACGAGCGCTTCGTCAACAACGCCCCGGCAGCCGTCGTGGACAAGGAACGCCAGCGCCAGAGTGAACATACCGCCCGGGTCGCCGAACTGAGCACTCAGATCGAGAAACTGCGCCGATTACAGACGCCTTGAGGCTGCAATTGACAACAAAATAATAGGTTGGCGTTGTCCTCGGAGCTGAGCCTTCGTTCCGATTGGGAGGCCGTCCTCGGGCGGTGAATTCCGCTTCAGTTCGACGCGGTGGCGAGGCCTTCAGCGAAATCCCCCACCCGAGGACGGCTTGCGAAGTCGGATTTCCAGGGAGTCGCGAGATTTTTCTGAGATATCGCGCCTGTCAAGACGAAAAAGCCGCCGGTTTTTGTCCCGGCGGCAATACCAGTATTTAATCAGCGACCCAGCGGTATGCCTAAGGTGAAGAAGCCCACCAGCAGCGCGGTCCAGATGACCATGAATGCCAGCGAGTAAGGCAGCATGATCAGCAGCATGTCACCAAAGCCCATGTCCGGGCGGTACTTGCGCATGAAGGCCAGAATGACCCCGGCGTAAGTCATCATCGGCGTGATGATGTTGGTCGCCGAGTCGGCAACCCGGAAGGCGGCAGCCACCAGGTCCGGCGTCATCGCCGGGTTGACGAAGTACAGCATCGGGACGAAGATCGGACCCAGCAACATCCATTTCGACATCAGGCCACCGATGAATATGTTGATGATCGCGGTAGTAATGATGAAGCCGATCAGCAGCAGCACGGGGAACTGCTGCAACCCGAGCGCCAGCAAGGTCTCCGCGCCCAGGTAGGTGATGTAGGAGCCTAGCCCGCTGTAACTCAACAAGCCAAGGAAGTTGTAGCAGAAGAAGGTCAGCACCAGGATATAACCCATGGTGTTCATTTGGCCGACCATCGCCTTGACCACATCGCCAACGGATTTGAACGTGCCGGCGGCAATGCCGAAAAACAGACCGACAATCACAAAGAAAATGGAGATCAGCAGGATGATGTTGTCCATCCACGGCTGGACCTGGGCACCAGCCTCGGTCTCGAAACTGGCCAGCGGACCATAAATCATGCCCAACAGCACCAGCACGGCGACGACCAGGCCGCCCAGGCTGGCGCGCAGACCACGACGCTCGGATGCCGACACCTGAAACTCGCCGGCTTCAATATCGTCCGGCACCTCGAAGGGCTCACGATCCAGCCTGGGCTCGACAAAGCGCCGGGTGACGAAATACCCGGTCAAGGTCAGGACGAAAGTCGATACGACAATGAAGTAGTAATTCATCGTCGCCGGTCGCAGCGGCGTGCCGTCAGCGGTGGTGAACGGCACGCCCTGGGCCTCGGCAAAAGCCTGGGCATTGACCCCGATGATGGCATCCACGGGGCCAGGGAACAAATTGGCGCTGAAGCCGGCCGACACCCCGGCAAAGGCCACGGCCATGCCGATCAGGGGATTTCGGCCCAGACCCGCGTACAGCAGGCCCGCCAGGGGGATCAGCACCAGATAGCCGGCATCGGTAGCGATTGAGCTCATCACCCCCATGAACATCAGCAGCAAGGGCAACAGAGCCTGCGGAATATGGCTGCCAGCACGCTTGATCAAGGCACCGAACAAGCCGGACCGCTCGGCAATGCCGATGGCCAGCATGACAACGAAGATCACCCCAAGCACACCGTTGCCAAATCCAAGCCAATTCTGAAGCAAGGCATTGTCAAACACCCAGCGCACGTGTTCGGACTGATACATGGGAAGAATTTCGTAGGTCACCGGCTCACCGCCTGCCCCCATGGATTCAAAGGTGTGCCCACCCATCAATACCGTGACCAGAAAAGCCAGCGGGTACAAGGCCATGAAGATAATGACCGGGTCCGGAATCTTGCGTCCGGCACGTTCGACAAAGGCACCGAAACGGTGACCAAGACTTGTTCGTTCAGTCATACGAAGTCCGTAAAAATTGAGTTTGACAGGCAGACAACCTGCCGGGCAGTATAACCGCCCCTTCCCAAGCCTCAAGCCATGTACCCTGCCGCCCCCAAACTCCCGCGTCTTCGGCGCTGAGTTAGGGCACCTCTGAACAATTATGCTCGGGCGCGACGGGTCTCTGCGGGAGTCTCCGGCTCGGCTTGGGCGAGCGTGGTTTGGTCATTCCAAATGAGCGAGCCCAAACGAGCCGGAGGCCCCGCAGAGGCCCGTCCCGTAGGGTTTCGCCGGAAAAGCCGCATCTCGGGCGTTGCGCCGCTCGGCCGTAGCTACGGCTACTGTCACTCGCGTCGCACCACACGATCTGCGGCTTTTCCAACTGAAACGCGCTCCGTGCATAATTATTCAGAGGTGCCTTAGACTGTGGGCGTATATCAAAGGCGGGAAACAGACCCTCGAATGGATCGTCGCGAGAAAAAATCGGGCAACGGTACCGTGCCACGCGCGCGACTGCTTTTTGTTGATCACAGCCAGCTGATGCGCAAGGCTGCGGATCGGATTCTGGGGGACGAGTTTCGCGTTCTGCTGGCGGAAGACACCCAAACCGCCTGGATCATCCTGCAGGACGATCCGCTGATCCAGGTCGTTTTTTATGACCAGGACAGCAGCGAGGACAGCGATGGTCTGGAGCTACTCAAACGCATCCGCAGCTGTGAAAGCCGACGCGTTCGGAGCACACCGGTCGTCATCATTACCGATGACGACGACAGCGAAGCATTCCGACAGACGGCCTTGAATGCCGGCGCCACTGACTTTATCGACAAGCCTTTCCGGCCCAGCGAACTGCTGGCCCGCGCCCGCGCCCACGCCAGCACCACCGAGGCCGTGCAACGCCTGCGCCTGATGCAGCGCCGCCAGAACAAGGATGGCGAGACTGGCCTGGGCAACCGCCGCTACTTCTTCGAGCGGCTTGCCCAGGCACTCAGTTTTACCCGACGACACCACCAGCCGCTGAGCCTGGTTCATATCCATCTCGATGGTCTGAGTTCAAGCTTGAAGCAGCAAGATGCGCTTTACCGCAAGATTCGCCTGGCGAAGCTGGGACGCATGCTGCATCGGGCAATTCGGCAGGAAGATACCGTTTACCGGACAGGTCCGGAAACCTTCAGTTTCATTCTGCCAGGCACCAATGAGGCGGGTGCCGAGGCAGTGCGCTGCCGTCTGGTTCCGGAGCTTGATGCCATGGGTATGCTCAGCGCCGACAAGGAACTTGGCGTCACCGCCCGGTTCATCGTCCAATCACCTCGAATTGAAGAAGACGAAAGCGTACTGGAAGCCTTGCGCCGCATCCGCGAGGGCATGGGCACATTATTGATCGACCATGAAGTTCTGAAAAAGAGCCAGGAACCCGAACCGCATCATGACGACATCGACAGCCTGCTGGAGCTGGCACGCCACGGCGATATCGAACAAGTGCGCGAGCACTTGCCGGAGGTCCTAGCCAAGCTCAAGCCGTTGTTGGAACTGGCCAGCGAGCTTGGCAATCTGAACGAGAAGAAACATTAGGGAGCCGCTCCCTGGTAGGCCAATATCCGAATCGCTTTCATTCCCCGCGTTGCCGGCGCACTCGCCAACTCTCAGCCTCCTCGAACCGCTCCTCTGCCGAAGCACTTTCTGTCAGGACCCAATCAGTCAGTTCCGTCATCAGACCGTGCAGCGATTTCTCAAAGCCGGCGACCAGGTTATCCAACCCACTGCCTTCAATGCGCTGCCGTTGCACAAAGCTGCGGCTGGCCACTGCACGCGCGCTGCGCTGATGGATGAGATTGGCCTGCAAGGTGATTTCAACGGTGAGCGTACCGCTTCCGTCATCCACAGCCTCGAAGTGACGAAGTTCACTGGCCAGGCTGTAGCGGGTACGCATGCCGCCGGCTCGACTGACACCGTCGAACGTGCCGGCATCAGAAAACGATCGAATCATCAGTGCCTGGAGCATTTCCGGGGCGCTGTCCAGCCAGGCTGCGCCTGCGTACGTCTGTAGCCTGGATTGCGAAAGACGAACAAGCACCCGGTCCGAATCACGCATGGCATCGGTCACCGGCCTTTGAACCTGCAGAGACCAGGGCACGCGCTGATTTGCAGGACGCGCTTCGGTGTGGAGCTCAGGCGCGAGAATACTGAGCGGCGCAGACGATCGGCCAAGCATGCATCCGCCTAGCAGTGGCAACAGCAGAAAAAGCGCCGCCATGAGAACAGGTTTGGATTGAAACTTCATTGCGGAACATACTCCTCAGGCTGGTCGCCACCGAGCAGAAAACGCGTTGGATTGCGCTCAAAGCGATTACTGACTCGCGACAGCTCCCGAATCAGATGTCGAAACTCCTGCAAGGCAGGGCCGAACTGACCCAGCCCCTCGACGCCGAACTCGGATAAGGCCTGTTCGTTGTCAGCGATCACGTTATCCAGGCGCCTTGACAGAGACGCAAAGGCTTCGAGACTGTCGCTGAGATCATCGCTGAGCTTGGGCAGTATATCGATCAGGTTTTCTTCGATGCCATCCATAGCCACGACCACATCTCCGATGGCTGTGCGGGCATCGGTCAAGACCTCCTTGAGCTGCTCGCTGCTGTCATAAGCATTGCGAACGATCTGTCCGAACAGATCGCTTTCACTGTTCAGCGCATCGGCAAAAGCCTCGATGTTATTGAGCGTTTCGGCAACGCGCTCAGCATTGTCTTCGCTCAGAAAATCAAGCATCCGCAGCAACACTTCACTGGCCGTGGAGGCGATATCTTCAGATGCATCAATCAGCCGCTGCAGCGGCGACTCTTCGGCAACAATCACCGGCAGACCGTCGGGACTTTCAGCTTCCAACGGTGGCGCCTCCGGGCTGCCGCCGCGGAGCTGGATGAAAGCCACCCCGGTCAGACCCGCAATATTCAGGCGAGCCGTGGTATCAGTGCGAATGGGGGTTCCCGCCTCAAGACGGACAACGGCAAGCACTTGGGCCGGATCGTCCGGATTCAGACCAAGCGAGCGCACGGTACCCATCTGAATCCCGTTGTACTGCACGGCACTGCCAACAGACAGGCCCGTAACCGCCTGGGTGAAACGAATCTCGTAGTCCTGAAAAGCGGCGTCGGCCTGCCACCGGGCGGCCCACAGACCGAAACCAATGGCCAGCATCAGCCCAAGCAAGGTGAAGGCTCCGATCAGAACGTGACTGGCGCGGGTTTCCATGGTCGAGCTCCGTTACCGTCTGGCGGCCTGGGCCGCGCGTGCGCGCGGCCCGTGAAAGTAATTCTGGACCCAATCGTGGTCGAAGGCGGCTACCTCGTCGATCGGTCCGATCGTCAGAATGCGTTTTTCGCCCAACACCGCGATTCGGTCACAGATGGCATACAGCGTATCAAGATCGTGGGTAATCAGGAACACCGTCAGACCCAGCGACTGTTTCAAAGTCAGCAGAAGATCGTCGAATGCAGCCGCGCCGATGGGGTCCAGCCCCGCCGTGGGCTCGTCGAGAAACAGCAACTCGGGGTCCAGGGCCAAGGCCCGGGCCAGACCAGCGCGCTTGCGCATGCCGCCTGACAGCTCAGAGGGCAGCTTTGGCGCCGCTTCTGCCGACAGACCCACCAGGCGTATCTTGAGCAGGGCCAGCTCGTGGCGCAGCCGCGCCGACAACGACGGGAACTGGGCCTTGATCGGCACTTCGACATTCTCGGCCACGCTCAGCGAGGAAAACAGGGCACCGTCCTGAAACAGCACACCACTGCGGCGGCGCAGCGATTCCAGGCCACCGGCCCGGTCGATACGCTGACCGAACACCTCGATCTGCCCACCCTGAGGTGGGCGCAGGCCGAGGATGGTTCGCATCAGTACCGATTTGCCGGTGCCGGAGCCGCCGACCACGCCGAGGATTTCACCCCGCTGCACCTCCAGATCCAGGCCCTGGTGCACGACCTGGCTGCCAAACTGGTTCTTCAGTCCGCGAATGACGATTGGGGATTCTGCGATCGGCGATTCTGCGATCGGTGACTCTGCAATGGGCGCCTCGCTCACCAGCCTATCTCCATGAAAAACACGGCGGCGACAGCGTTGATCACGATCACCAGGGTGATGCTCTGAACCACCGCCGAGGTGGTGCGCTCGCCCACCGACTGGGCCGTGCCGCCGACCTTGAAGCCTTCCAGGCACCCTACCAGCGCGATGACCAGGGCAAACAGCGGTGCCTTGACCAGGCCGACCAGGTAGTGACGCAGCTCGATACTGTCGTAAACCCGGCTGATATACATCTCGACCGGAATCCCCAGCGAGAACAGCGCTACCAGCATGCCACCCAGCAGCCCGGCCAGCATCGCAAACACCGCCAGCAGCGGCAGCATGATCAGCAGCGCCGTCAGCCGCGGGATCACCAGCAGCGCCACCGGGTCCAGACCGATCGTGCGCATGGCATCGATTTCCTCACGGCTCTTCATCGTGCCGATCTGGGCGGTAAAGGCGCTGGCCGTGCGTCCGGCCAGCAAAATGGCAGTCAGCAACACGCCCATTTCGCGCAGGAAAGCGTAGGCAACGAGGTCGACCACGAACAACTCGGCGCCAAAATCACGGAGCACGGTAGCACCCAGAAAGGCCACCACCGCGCCAATCAGAAAACTGAGCAGGGCAACCAGGGGCAAGGCATCGAGCCCGGTCTGTTCCATATGGTGCACGGTCGCCGTCGGACGCCACAGGCGCGGGTTGGGCAGCACCTTGACCAGGGTGACCAGGGTTTGCCCGGTGAAGGCCAGCAATTGCACCCCGTGCGTCCAGGTCTCGACCACCGCCTCACCGACATGGGCCAGCAGCCGCCGCCAGCGTGCCTCGCGAACCACGGGCTCGCGATCATCGGCCGCCTGGGCGCGGGCCACCGCGTCAAGCAAGGCGCGGTGCTGATCGGACAAGGTGATCGCATCGGGCGCGATATCGAAGCGATCCGCCAGACGCAGCAGCAGCAGCGCGCCGGCCGCATCCAGGGCGCTGATATCACCGCCATCCAGCGCCTTGACCGGGCGACGCAGCCGCGCGATTTCGCCGGCCAGGCGATCTGCCTGATCAAGCCGCCAAGGGCCGGCCAGACGCAGCTTTTCCTCTGACCCGGAAACGGTCTCGATCGTTGGGCGTTCAGCCATGCCGGGAGTAAAGCAACACACAAGCATTCATCTGCTTAAGGTAGCAGAATGCACGGCCAATCATGCCAGATCAGGTGCCTTGGCCAGGCACCAGGCGATGCGCCATCAGCGACTGATACAGCGGCTGGCAGGCCGCGGCAACATCGGCGGCAACCCCCGACAGGCTGATGCTTTGCTGTCGGGGCGACTGGAAACCGGTCGAGGCCTGTACCGACGCATACCAGTGCGGCGCCCAGATGCCGTCGCTGTCCCTGGGCCCAGGCGGCCAGCTGAGCATGCCGTCGTCGTAGCCGATGTCCAGATGATGGCACAGCGCCTGAAGATGGCCGCGCGGATTGTCCAGAAAAGCATCGCTGTCGATTACCGGCGGCGGCGCCTGTTGTCCACTGAGCCAGTCAAACAGCTTGATCTGACGCGGCAGGCCGATGTCATCCGGCGTGATCTGCTCGGTGCCGCGGGCGCGGACGTAGGAAGCAACCACCGCTTCGGGTCGGCGCACCAGGAAGACGTTGGTCAGGCTGGCGATCCAGTCCCAGTCCATGCCGTCGATCAGGTGGTGGCACATGTGCTTCTGGTACCACAGCGGCAGGCCGTCGGGGTTGGGGCCGGTCAGCTCGGCCACGACCTTGCGCCAGTCGGTTTCGCCGGCCGCGATGACTTCATCGCGCCCCGGATGATCGGCACCGCTGTCGGCCAGCCAGGCCGCGTAGAGCGGCTCATCGACCACCGTGCAGTCGGGACGGTTTTCCCAGGCCCGCATCATCGCGGTTGAAATATTGCGCGGCCCGGACCACATCGCAATCTTCATTGTTGTCTCCGAGCGACGTCCTTTTGTAGAAGCTCCGCGTAGAGACTCTGTAACTTTTCGGTCAGGGCTCCGGGGACCGGCCCCGGCAAGCGACGCCCATCGACCTGGCGCACGGGGGTAATGCCGCCCAGGGTACCGGTAACGAAGCACTCGTCGGCACCGTAAACCTCGGTCAGGCTGAAATCCTTTTCGAAGGCCTCGATTCCCTGCTCGCGGCACAGGGCAAGCACATTGCCGCGGGTGATCCCGCCCAGGCAGTAGCCGCCGGCCGAGGTCCAGACTTCGCCTGATCGGACGATAAAAAAGTGAGTCGAGTTACAGGTAGCAACAAACCCGCGCGGGTCCAGCATCAGCGCCTCGTCTGCACCTGCCTGGTTGGCCTGGATGCAGGCCATGATGCAGTTGAACTTGGAATGGGAGTTGATCTTCTGATCCTGGACATCAGGCGAGCCCCGCCGCACATGCACGGTAAACAGGTCGAGGCCGCGCCTGGCCGCTGCCGGATCGTGCGGACTCAGCGCCGGCACGATGACGACGGTGGCCGAGCCCAGGGCCAAACGCGGATCCTGGTAAGGCTGGCGGCGCCGGCCGCGAGTGACCATCACCCGCAAATGGGCATCGCCAATGAGCTGGTTGGCGGCGATGGTTTGCTCGATGGCCTGACTCAGCTCCTCACGACTCAGGCCCACATCCAGCATGATCGCCTTCGCGGTGGCATAGAGTCGATCCAGGTGCGGCTCGAGAAAGGCTGGCTGGCCGCTGGCTACCCTTAGGCCCTCCCAAACCCCGTCGCCGAGCACGAAACCGCTGTCAAACACCGACACCATCGCCTGATCCTCATCGAACAGGCGACCGTTGATCCAGATTTTCAAGCGCCTGTCCTCCGGCCGATTCGCATTACACGATTTCGATCATACCCGGCTATCGGTCAGGCGATGAGTCCAGCGATCGGTCCGACGATCATTCCCGGCAATCATTCCCGGCGATCATTCCGACGATCGGTCAGACTGCGGGCAATCAGGCGGCGAAATGGCGGCAGGCGGCTGGCCGAGCGCAGGGCGGCTCGGCGCAGCAGACGGCCCGGAGCCGAGGTGCTGGTGTAGAGGCTGACGATAGCGCCCGTGGCCAGGTACAGCGGCAGGCTGTAGCGGCGGTGCTCGCGCTGGTAGGCCTGCAGCAACTGCGTGTTGGCAAAGTCCGCTCCGCAGCGACTGGCTGCCTGGATTCGCCTGGCCAGGGCCTCGATGCTGACAAGACCAAGATTGAAGCCGTGCGCGGTCACCGGGTGCATGCCGACAGCGGCATCGCCGATCGCCGCAAAGCAGGCGCTGACCAGGCGATCCGGCCAGACCCCGACCAGTGGATAGACACAGCGTTGGCTGGCCAGCTGCATGGCCCCGAGTCGGTGCTGGTAGCGCGCGCTGATCTCGCGATCGAAAACCGCCGGCTCCAGCCCCTCCAGGCGCTGGACCTCGGCATCCGGCAATGTGATGACGGCCGAGGCCTGGTTGCCGTTGAGCGGCAGCAGGGCCAGGGTCTGGTCACGTCCGAACCATTCCCAGGCCACGTGCTGGTGATCCTGCTCCAGCGCCATCCGGCAGACCAGCATGGAGCGACCGAAATCACGCTGGCGAGCGGCAATACCAAAAGCCCGCCGGGTAGATGAGAAGCGCCCATCGGCTGCGATCACCAGGCGTGCGGTCAGCATGCGGCCATCATCCAGGTGCAAGCCGGTGTGGCCAGGCCCGCGTTCAACGCCGCTAACACGGCTGTCGCTGAAAAGACTGCCCGAATCGTGCTGGCGAAAAGCCTGAAATGCGCAGGCCCTGATCCGATGATTGGGAACGAGATAGCCGAGCTGATCGGCGCCGCCATCACGATGACTGATGCGCATCGGCTTCGGGTCATTGCCGTCAAAGACCCAGGCATCGCGCAGGGCACTAATCTCTGCCGGATGCAGCAAGGCCCAGATACCGAGACGCTCCAGAAAACACTGCGAGGCGTGAGTCAGGGCGATTTCACGACCGTCGAAAGGCGGATCGGCCAGCGTCGAGTCGGGCGCCGGGTCGACGACAGCAACACTCAGACCTGTGTCGGCCAGGGCAACAGCCATGCACAACCCAGCTGGCCCGGCACCAACAATGGCGATATCGAAGCGAGTGGCGGACTCGGACATGGGTTCAGACACCCTCCGGGATTCAAGACCTGGTCAGCATAGCCGTTCCTGCCGATCGAATAA
>SKQI01000182.1 GCA_007119095.1 Wenzhouxiangella sp.
CGCGCCAACTTTGAGTACGAGCGGGTAACGATGATCATTCTGGCCGTGCTGGTGGCGGTGCTGATCATCGAGCAGATTTCCGAGTCGATCAGGAAGCGGCTGACATGAGCCCGAAGCGCCCGGGAACGCCGAACTACCAGGTCGGCTGGGCCACCTGGCTGACCTTTATCGTCGCGGCGCTGTTTTTCTTCTCGCTGTGGGCGATCGGGTTTACCGCCGATCGGATGGTGCAGGTGCCGGGGCAGGTGCTGAAGCAGCTCGCCTTTTTCTACCCGGCCGACATGGCCTACGGCTGGGAGAGCGTGCTGCCGGCCATTGTCGAGTCGATCCAGATCGCCTGGATCGGCACCATCATTGCCGCGATCCTGTCGCTGCCGCTGGCCCTGCTGGGGGCCCGAACCCTGTTTCCGCGAATTTCGCGTTTCGTCAAGCTGATCTCGGCCACGGCGCGTGCGTTTCCTGAAATTCTGCTGGCGATCTACTTCGTGCCCATTGTCGGCCTGGGCCCGTTTGCCGGCGCCCTGGCGATTGGCATCTCTTCGGTGGGCATGCTGACCAAGCTGGGCGCGGAAGTGGTCGAGTCGATCGACTTCGGGCCGGTCGAGGCGGTTGAGGCCAGCGGTGGTTCGCGCCTGCTGGCGCTGCGTTATGCCGTGTTTCCCCAGGTCCTTCCCGAGCTGGCCGCACACTGGCTGTTCCGCTTCGAGCTCAATATCCGCGCCTCGGCCGTCCTCGGCGTAGTCGGCGCCGGCGGCGTTGGAGGCGTGTTGCTCAACACGCTGCGCTATGGCCACTTCGACAAGGCGGCAGCGGTGTTGGTGTTGACCATCATCGTGGTTCTTGCCATCGATATGATTTCGGGGGAGATCAGGCATCGGATTATTAGGGGGTAGGGGAACGGGTTCCGGTTTCCGGGTTCCGGTTTCCGGAAAGACAAACCCTAGGGCCCGGAAGTCTGTTCCCGGAACCCGGAACCCGGAACCCGGAAACCGTTAAACCCTATAAACCACCACCTTCATGATGCCGGCGGTAAGAGCCATTAGTCCCTGAACCGGCGCCGGAAGCGTCCGAGCGCCCTGCGCGACCGCCATGTCGGCATGGCGTGCTTCGTCATCCTTCATCTGGGCAACGATGGCCCGTGAGCGCTGATCCGGGGCCGGCAAGCGGTCAAGATGGTCGTCGAGGTGGGATTCGACCTGGCGTTCGGTTGCTTCGACGAAGCCCAGGCTCCACTCATCACCGGCCAGGCCGGCCAGCGCCCCGATCGAGAATGAACCCGCATACCAGAGGGGGTTCAGCAGGCTAGGTCGGCTGTCGAGTTCGTCCAGACGCTCAGCGCACCAGGCCAGATGGTCTTCCTCTTCGCGAGCAGCCTCGGCCATTTCGCGACGCACCCGGTCGCTGCGAGCCGTAGCCGCCTGTCCGGCATATAGCGCCTGGGCGCATACCTCTCCGGTATGGTTGACTCGCATCAGGCCGGCGGCATGATGGCGCTCGCTATCGGTCAATTCGCCCGCCGCCACATTGCTTGCTGGTGAGGTCGATGCGCCGGCCGGTGCGGGGCCAAGTGTGACCCTAAGCGCCTGATCGGCATGAGCCAACCATTGGTCAAGCAAGCCTGGCTTCCTCATAGGGGGGATCCTGTTGATTCAGATTCGTTGATATTAGCGATTTCGGTGTTTTCCTGCTGGCAAGGTCTTGGTGTCGGAGCATCGTGACGCATGCCAGTTATAATGCGGCCCTCGAATCAAGCGAAAATATTTTGGCATGGCAAACAGAATTTTGATCTGCCTGCTCCTCCTTGCTGTAAGCATTCCGGGGTTGGCTGAATTTTCGGGCAAGGGCGAACTGGGTCTGGTTGTGGCGCGAGGCAACAGTGACACGGAAACAGGCAATGTTCGCCTCGAGCTTGATTACCAGCAGGATCGCTGGAGTAACGAGAGCGTTTTCAGCGCGGTATACGGCCGCGATGCTGGTGAAACGAACAACAGCCGCTGGGTGCTTTCAAACCGGACCAATTTCGATCTCAGTGAGGTCAGCTACCTGGTTGGGGCCCTGCGCTATGATCGAGATCGGTTTTCTTCATTCAGCTATCAGTCCACCGTTGCCGTCGGTTATGGGCGTCGACTGGTCAAAACCGACAGCCACCGGCTCAAGGCTGAAGTGGGTCCCGGCTTTCGATTCGCCGAGCTCAGGGAAAGCGGCGAGAGCGAAAATGAGGTCATTCTTCGGGGTTATCTGGACTACCGCTGGCGTATATCCGATACCGCCCAGCTGACCAATCGCTTTCTTGTCGAGGCTGGCGATGACAATACGTTTGCGGAGAACACCCTCGGTCTTTCGGTAGCGGTCAACTCGCGAATCTCCCTGAAGACAGCGTTTTCGGTGCGGCACAACACCGACGTCGAGCCAGGTCGAAAAAAGACTGACACTTTGACCACAATGAATCTGGTCTACAATTTCGGTGGTAACCAGTAAGTCGCTGTGAGTTATTACCAGCATCACGTGTTTTTCTGCACCAATCGGCGCCCGGATGGCGCCGAACGGCCATCCTGTGCGCTATGTGATTCGGCAAAAATGCGCGCGTACGTCAAGTCGCGGGTCAAGGAAATGGGATTGGCGGGTGCCGGAAGAGTTCGGATCAATACGGCAGGGTGCCTGGATCGTTGCGAAGAAGGGCCCTGCCTGGTGGTCTATCCCGAGGGCGTCTGGTACACCTATGTCGATGAGGCGGATCTTGACGAAATCATCGATAGTCATCTGCTCGAGGGGCGGGTGGTCGAGCGTCTGCGACTTCCCGACAAGCCTTTCGGTGGCTGATTGGTCCGATGGTAGTTGCAAGCTGTCTCTTCCTGCTGTAGAATTCCCGCTCTTTCGCGCAGCCTTTTCGAAAGCGAGCTTGATTTCAATGAAAACCTATAGCGCCCGTCCGCAGGACATCCGCCGTCAGTGGCATTTGATTGACGCCGAAGGCAAGACGCTCGGTCGTCTGGCCACCGAAGTGGCCCGCCGTCTGCGGGGCAAGCACAAGCCCGAGTACACGCCGCATATCGACACCGGCGACTATGTGGTCATCATCAATGCTGAAAAGATTGGTGTCACCGGACGCAAGATGAGCGACAAGGTTTACCATCGCCACACCGGCTATATCGGTAACTTGAAGTCAATCACGCTGGAGAAGTTGCTGGCCCGGCGCCCCGAGCGTGTTATCCAGCAGGCCGTCAAGGGCATGATGCCACGCGGTCCCTTGGGGCGCGCCATGCTTGGCAAGCTCAAGGTTTACGCTGGTCCGGAGCACCCGCATGCCGCCCAACAGCCCCAGCTTCTTGAGCTGAACTAAAAGATTCGCAAGGACACCGATTAACATGGCAACTGAACAGTTCTACGGCACCGGCCGCCGCAAAACCTCCACTGCTCGCGTATTCGTGCGCAAGGGAAGCGGCCAGATCACCATCAACCGCAAGCCGCTGGATGAGTTTTTCGGGCGCAAGAC
>SKQI01000155.1 GCA_007119095.1 Wenzhouxiangella sp.
CCCTGCTTCTCGGTCATGGCCATGCCCACCGTCAGGCCTGCCTTGTCCCCTTCCGGGCAGTTTCGCGGGTCGTAGACTCGGGCAGTAATGCGTTCGCCGAAACGCTCAAGCAGGTCGGGCTGGTGGCGCAAGGCAGGAATGGCCGCGTAAGTCATGGTGATTGGGCAACCGTGGGCAGCCTCGACCTGGGTGTGCAAGTAGTAGCGAGCGGCGCGCGCGACCTGGGCACCCGGCCGGGGATCCGTCCATGGGCTGGCATGAAGGCCCTGCTCTATCGCGTACTGCATCAACTGGTGGTAGGCAGGGTGAAAACGCACCTCGTCAATACGATGTCCGTACCGGTCATGGGTCCACAGCTCCGCGGGATTGGCATTGGCAGCCACGCCCAGGTCAATCATTTCGGCGCTACCCGCACGGGCACCAAATCGTTCCAGCCCGGCATCGTGGCCATCCACCCCGGCGCCGGCCACCGCTGATTGCAGCGCCGGGTCGGCGATGTAAGCGTTGTAGTCGACCAGCGGCGGCGGCTGGTTTTCGACTTGGTGTGTCTCGGCCAGGAAACGGCCAGCGGCAGCACGCCTGTCGTTCATGGAACCCTCACCAGGTTGAATGTCGAGTGCAACTCGAAAGCTACCATGATCACGGCATTCAAGACCGACTTTTCCATCGTTTGTCAGCAGAGTCGGAACCGACGGCCTGAGCAGCACATTGACCGGGAAAGCGCAGGAACTGACGGGCGGGCTTATACTCTCTGGCCCTGTCCAATAACGATGAAGCAGTTGAAAGAACCCCACAGCAAAAATCGTAAGACCAAAGGCCTGATTGCCTGTGGCGCTCTGGCCGCCATAGCTGGTCTGATTATCGTGTCATTATTTTTTCGTGATTCAGGCCAGGAGCCACCCGAGCCCGCGCCGGCCCTGGTCAGCGCAGACCCGACAGAGCCGGCCGCAACATCAGGCCAGCCAACCCGCAGGGTTCGGACGGAAGAGGCCGCCGAGCTGCCAGCCCCTGACGATGTGGTGCCCGCGCCCCCGCCACCCGAAACGGCAGCGAGATCCAGCGATACGCCCACGGGCATTCACGCGTTCCCCCCGCTGGGCACGCGGCCCAAGCTGACGGGAATTGTGGTGCCCGATGATTTCGAACTGCCGCCTGGCTATGTGCGTCACTACCAGACCACCGATGACGGTCAGCGCCTGGCCCCCATTCTGATGTTTGATCCGATAAATCCACCGCTGGACCCGTTCGGCGAGCCCATCGACGTTCCAGCCGATCGTATTGTGCCACCCGAGCTGGCCCCCGATGACATGCCGATCGACATGCTCGAGTTACCGGAGCAGCCTGAACCCGATCCGCGATCGCTGCGCGGACTGCTGCGGGGTTAGGGAAGGGAGTTTCTGAACAGACTGCGGACACAATGATGAGACTGCTGCTCGCGGCAGGCCTTGGCTGCCTGGCCATGGCTTTGTTCGTCACCTCGGAATGGCCCTGGCTGCTGTTCGGTTTTTTCGGACTGGTGCCCTGGCTGGCGGCACTGGATCGGGCCAGGGGAACCGGCCACGCCCTGCTGGCCGGCAGCCTGATGGCGCTGGCCTACGTGTTCGGCGTTGGCTACTGGATTCCCAGCATGATCCACGCCTTTACCGGCCTGCCGTGGCTGCTATGTCTGTTGATCACGATCCTGGGCGCCCCCCTGATTCAACCGCAGTTTGTCGCCTATGCCCTGGCCCGGCATTGGGCAGCCGGGCGCTGGATTTTCGGTGCTATCCCGGCCGCGCCGTTGGCCGCAGCCTTTGCTTTCGTCGCGCTGGACTGGGCGTTCCCAAAAGTCTTTTCCGAAACCCTTGGAGACAACTTGCATGGCGCCGTGTGGCTTCGCCAGTCGGCCGATTTGGTGGGTGCCCTCGGCTTGAGTTTTCTGGTCCTGATGGTCAACGAGTGCCTGCTCGCCATCTGGAAAGCCTGGCGGCATGGCGAGAAAACCCGCCCTGCGATCCGGCGAGTGTTCAGGCCCTCCCTAACCCTGGCGCTGTTGATCGCCGTCCCGAGCGGTTACGGTGCCCTTCGATACCATCAACTCTCTCAACCGGCTGACCAACAGCCGGCGTTCAGCTACGCCATGGTCCAGGCGGGTTTCAGTCATTTCGGCGTCATGGCACAGCAATTTGGCAACTACCTGACCATTCGCACGGTCCTGGACACGCATATCGCCTTGTCGCGCGACGCCATGGCCCGGCAGCCATTGGACCTGCTGATCTGGCCGGAAAATATTTATCCCTTGAGTTTCGGCACGCCGGTGGATGATGAAGCCGTTCGCCTGGACGACCGTATCAGGGAGCTGGTCATCCGCACGGGCGTTCCGCTGGTCTTTGGCGCACGCGATCAGGAGGAAGAAGACTGGTTCAACGCTGCCTTTCTGCTACACCCTACCGAACAAGGTCCGTTGCAAACCGAAACCTATCGCAAGGCGTCGCTGTTTCCATTCGTCGAGTACACGCCGCGCTGGCTGAGAATGGAGGCCGAATGGCTGGGCCAGTTTACCGCCGGACCGGGACCGCAAACCTTCGATATCCAGATGCGTGGCCGGCCCTCGCTTCGCGCGCTGCCGCTGATCTGCTATGACGCCTTGTTCCCCGGCCATGTCATTCGCGGGGTTCGACAGGGAGCCGATGTATTGCTCACCCTGTCCAACGACTCCTGGTTCGAGTACGGGAACACGCCACAGATCATTCTGCATGGCTCGGCGTTTCGCAGCATCGAGACCCGCCGGCCACAGCTGCGAACAACGGTCACCGGCGTCTCGGCGGTCATAACGCCGACCGGCGAGATCATCGATCGTCTGGAAACGGGAGAACACGGCGTACTGGTCGGCACGATTCAGCCTGGCTCGGGCACAACCCTGATGCTTTTGTGGGGAAACTGGTTCGGGCCCGCCTCGGCCGTTGCGGCCTTGCTTATCCTGCTGCTCGCGTCGCAACGCCGGCGTCACCATTAACCCGGCAGACCCTGCCGGATCAATAGAAGGTTCGATAGACAAAAAATCCCGGAATCCCGGCGAAATAAAGCAACAGCGCCAGAATCTCGCCCCAGAACCTGACCGTGTCCGCCTTGACCGGCATTAAACCCGCGGTAAGCCAACAGATCAGCTCTACCCAGGCACGCCAGAAAGCGGCATAAATCACCAGATAAACGGTCACTATGATCCAGTGATAGGCCAGCGAGGACAACCAGGGGGCCGGCCCCTGCAGATAATACTGTCCGAACAGCCCACCGAACAAAATGTTCTGATGCAGGCGGAACACCACGAAAACGGGGAAAAGCCCAAAGAGACCGAACTTGAGCCAGGGCCAGTGCCAACGTGCTAGTCGGGATTCCGCCTTTGCCCGACAGTAGACTCGCGAAGCCCGCTCCAGTCTCGGGACATTGGCCGAACGGCTCCCGGCCAGTGCCGAAATGAGCCCATCAAACTGCCTCGTTTCAAGCGCCCGGCACCGAACGCCATCGCCCTGGGCAAACGTGATTGAAACTCCCGGCCCTGGTGCTGCCAGCGACCAGAATCGCCAGGCCTGAACATCGACAGGCGCGCCAGTGGTGCGCATGCGAAAGCCAAACGGCCGTCGCCGGATAAACAGCTGCCCCTCGGCGACCTCGCACTCGGCAGAAAACACCGCCCTGAGCAGCATCACAGCCAGGCCCGGCACCAGCGCAAGAAAGAACACCAAACGCACCAGCAGCGGCGGTGAGATGAACCAACCCAACACGATCATGCAAGCGATGAAGACAAGGCTGACTCGGCTGATGGCCGCCAAGGCGGCGGACAGCCAGCGCCAACCAGGCGGGTAAGCCACGACCCGGACGCTGGCTTGCTGCGGTGAGCTGTTTGACGCCATGATCAGAAAAACGACTTGCGAACGAGGAAAGAAAGCGCCTGACCCGAGCACTCCGAAGGCTCGGGTCAGGCAGGTCTGATGTCGTTGGGCTGAACCTCAAGCCCGACTCAGGTCAACCGCGATTCGAGGATAGAAGTCTCTCCAGATACTCCTGCCACCGACGCTCGCCCGGCGGGACTGTCTCCAGGTAATCTTCCAGATACGCTTCCAGCGCCTGCAGCTGAAGCAGGTGGAGACGCGGGTCATCGGGGGCATAGCGCACGCCTTCAAACTCGATCCACTGGGTTTCCCTGAAACGACCTTGCGGCACCACCGGGCGCTGCGGCAGAGTGAAGGATTGGCGCGCCCTTAGAGCAGCCCGAGAGGCAGGCTCGGTTGGCTCGCAGCCCAGTGCTGCCGAAGCCCGATCTGCCATCGCTGTCAAGCGGTCGACATCCGACGAAGGGGTGGAGCTCTGGATAAGGCGTTGGACAAACAGACTCAGACTTTGCTGCCCCAGCCCCCCCTCTCCAGCCTGGGCGGCCTGCAAAGCATCGGTCAGATGGCCCAGGGTCTCACTGACCCAGCGTCGGTTCATGGTCGTGGCGGGGAGGATATCCGCGAACTCAGCGGTCAGCATCGTCACCGCGTCTGCGGCAGACAGGACATTGACCATGGCCATATCGTGCCAGACCGTGTCGTAGGCACCGGTGACCACCACATTGACCGCATACTGGCCGGGATTGGTATACGCTTTGGCCAGATCCAGACTCATCTCCGATACTTCAGTCGTCAAGCTGTCGCCATCACCAAAGTCGACGAGGATCGGCCAAGGACCAAAAAACACCCGGTCGTTGAAGCTGACCGTATTATCGAAGTCCTCGCAGACCAGCAGGGAGGCATCCGGCCCTGCGTCTATGTTGAGATCGTAATTGGTCGCCAGCGCCGTGGCCATGCGATCATGGCCGTTCAGGTTCCAGTCCGGATTCCGGAAGTCCGGAAACGGCTCGTCGGTCGGATGAAATACCGCAACGTTACCCCCGGGAGTCGACCCCACGGTGGATTTGGCATCCGGCCCGATAAAAGTGGTGTGGGTATCGTCAGACAACAGGTAGCCCACCGTGGTACCCGGGGCGATCTGCTTGAAGTTTGAGTCTCGCAGCAGTCCGGCATCATGGGCAGCCAGAATGCGGGCAACATAGTCCTCCAGCGGCTCACCGGCAACGAAACGAACCGCATCGCTGTCGATCATGCCATCGCCATTGGAGTCAAAGTCGGCGGTCATGAACTCGGCGAAATTGTCCGCACAGACCCAGCCGTTTTCTACCGCCAGGTTGCAGGTTTCCCAGTTGCTTTCGGCGATGATCGACAAGAACACGTCATCACGGCGATTCAGTGGTTGGCCGGTTTCCGGCGATGTGCAATTGGTCAGCACGTCGTCGCCGTCAAACCCCGGGTAGTACAGATTGCCGACAATTTTCAACTTCACGTTGGGCCCGGCATTGGCATTGACATAGTCGATTGCCTGTTCAGTAAAATCCAGGCAGGTATTGAGCGCTGCAGCAAGCCCGTCAAAATCACACACGCCAGTCTGCTCGGCAAAGGCCGTTCTGGCCTGCAAATAGTCATTACCGCACATCACCACCTGAACGCCGACGGTATTGTCAGTCTGCATGAAAGAGGCGTCATTCATGATCCTGCTGTAGATCGCTGATGCTACGGCACCGGACTGGGCGCGTCGTCTGACTTCGATGTTCTGCCCCCAGAGGACAGCAGCATACTCGGCGGCCACATGCGTCGAAGAGCGCCGAGCAATGGTCGTGGGATCGATATACCCCGCCACGATGGAGTCTCCGTAGGCAACGATGCGCAGCGTGTCCTGTGCACCGTCACGTTCAATATTCCAGGCGGAATTCTGGGCAACCGTTCCATCCAGTGCCAGCGCGTCTACCCCGATCACGCTGCCGCATGCGATGGCCAACCCAAGTGAGAGTTGCTTGATATATGGCTTCATGCTTTGTCCTTGGTAATTGTGATTCGGCAATGGCGATCTTGCGCCGCCTGGCCGCGCGTCACTTTAATCCATTTCCCGGGCCTTCAGCAATATCCAGCAGCATCGGATCTGGAGGAATCCCCAATCATTCCTTGAGCCCACAGGGTAAACAGCCGCGTGGTGGCGCAGCGAAACACAGTGAACACCCACTCAACCGGCCTTCTTATGTCCAGCTTGAGTACGCTGGCATTGGCAAGAGAACGGCTTGGCAGCACCACGACATCAGCCACACTTGACTCAGCCCGAGCGCGCGTCCAATAATGCCGAAGAGGCGTATCCGGGCCCTTGAGGGAATACTTATGTCGCGACGAAAGTACAGTCACCCCGCGCCACTGACGCTGGCCATCAGCACGGCGCTGGCCGTGTCGACCACGCAAGCCGCAGTCATTACCGTCGACACCAATGCTGACCCCGGCAACGCCGAGACCTGTTCGTTGAGATCGGCCATCGCCAGCGTCAATACACTATCTGCGGTCGACGGCTGCGCAGCGCCCAGCTACGGCCAGTCGAACGCAATTGTTTTCGATGCCGGTGTTACCGGCAGTATCGAATTGACCGAGAGTGTGCTGACCATTAGCGAGCCGGTCACCATTTCGGGGCCGGGCGCGAATCAATTGCGTATTGATGCCCAGGGTAATTCTGGAGTATTTGCCATCGAAAACGCAGGCCAGGTCACGATTTCCGGCCTGACCATCACCGGTGGCTACGCCAATTATGGCGGCGGAATTTACTTGTATGGCTACTCCGCGCTCGACCTTGCCGATTGCGTCATCAGCAACAATGCGGCGGTCTACGGGGGTGGCGTATTCCAATATGCGTTTGGCCTTGACATCGACAACTGCGAGATCACCGAAAACCATGGGGAACGACTGGGCGGCGGCGTGGCCGTCAGCCTGGGGCAGGCCAGTGTTCGCAATTCGACCATTTCCGATAACGCCGCCTATGAAATTGGTGGCGGTTTGTGGGTAGAAGGCTTGCGCTTCGAAGGAGATGACCTCGACAATCCCGGGCCCTTTGCAACTCCCCGCGGCGCTTATGGCATTCAGCCCAGCCTGAACGTGGCGTCGTCCGTAATCACCGGCAACCAGGCCTTGTTCGGTGGCGGTATAGGCGCAGGCCGAGTTGACAGACCCTCGCTAGGCCCCGTTGCCACCGGCCTTCCTCTGAACGGACGCGGTGGGTTTCCTCCGGATCCCGAGCCCAACCTGATCGTCAGCGAATCCGTGGTCAGCAACAATCAGGCGTTCTATGGCGGAGGGGTTGGTGCGTGGGGTTTTTACGTAGAAGACGATGACATCATTTTCAACCGCGGCTACGACGTGGGTTACGGTCTTCGCAACGACATCGAAATTGAGCAAAGCACCATAGAAGGCAACTTTGCCGTAGCCGGGGGCGGCGTCTCGACCAAGTATACGGATACAGTGTTGATGGACACCCATGTCGTCAATAACGAAGCCGTCGAGCTTGGCGGCGGCATCTTGAACTTGGGTAACCGCCTGACACCCGGTGGAATTTCCGCCAACGCTGACCGTGGATTGCTCGCTCTTCCTTTCAAGTATCTGGGCGTCTACGGAGGCTCGATCGCCGGTAACCAGGTAGGTGTTGATTACGATAATGGCGGGCTGGGGCGCGGCCTGGGCGGCACGTCGATTGGCGGCGGAGTCGCCAATATCCAGGCAACCACTGTCCTCAGTCAAACCGAGGTCACAAACAATACCGGCGCTGAATTCGGTGGCGGCGTGGCAACGGTGGCGGGTGCAAGCTTCCTGACCTTCAGCCATATATCTGGCAACGAAGGTGGCGGCTTGTTGAGTTTTTATGACAGCGTCAGTGGGCTGGTTTATTCGCGAGTGGAGAGCAACTTGCACCAGGGAGGAATGATTTGCGAGAACGGCGGGATTTGTAATGCCAAGTATTCCTCAATCAGCGAAAACGAGGGCGCGTTCGTCGGCGGTGTCGCTGCCAATCTAAACCTGTTTTACGGGGCGCTGGTCACGCAACCACCCTTGTTCGACCGTGGGCAGATGCGCGGCTTCGTATCGACCAGCGTCTATCTGGGCAACGCAACGGTCAGCAGCAATCTCGGTGGCGAAGTCGGTGGTCTGGCTGGAACGCATATCGAACTGACCTACGCCACGATTGCCAACAACCAGCAGGTTGGCAGCCTGAATACGGCCAGCCAAACACGCGGTTTCCCGCGCACCGGCGGCCTGATGCTGTTGACCAGCGACAACTATTTCATCAACCACACCATCCTTGCCGGCAACGCGTCAGACGATCAATTCGGTGCCAACGACCTGTGGTTCCCCGGCGCCAACCCGATTCAAATGAGCTTCAGCCTGGTGCAGGATGACGAAGGAATTACGGCAACCGGCAACGGCAATATCCTCGGCCAAGACCCGTTACTCGGCCCACTGGATTTCAACGGCAGCGCATTTTCTAAAACCCATGCTCTGCTCGAAAACAGCCCGGCCATCGATGCCGGCGATGCCAGCCTTGCTCCTGAATTGTTACCCCAGTTTGATCAACGAGGATCGGGATTCCCCAGGTTGTTCAACGACATCATCGATATTGGCGCCTACGAATTCATCGTCGATACCATCTTTGCCGATCGGTTCAAATCCCCGCCCATGTAGGTCTCTCGCGCTGTCGCCTGGTTTGTCAGCCGGATGGCAATCGTGCATCATGGCCCTTTAGTCAAACCCGCGCACCAATTCTGTCAAGCCCATGAAACTGGACGCTACTTTCATCCGTCTGCCCTATCGTTTTGATTCGCAAACGGTGCTGGAGCAGGTTCAAGAACTGGACGCCAGTGCCTGGCAGCCCCATCCGCGTGGCTGGGAAGGGCACAAGGCGGTGGCCTTGATCAGCGCCGACGGCGGTGATGACCTGGCCCGGCTGGAAGGCAATATGCAGCCTACCAAATGGCTGAACGGATTACCTGCCGTGCGCCACCTCATTGGCACACTCGATACTGTCGCCGGGCGGGCCATGCTGGTGCGCGCTGATGCCGGCACGGCAGCAAACAGGCTGGTTGATGCCGGCAGCTACTGGCATCGCCGTGTGCGAGTATTCATGCCCTTGGCCGCTGACGAATCGGTTCGCTGGCACTGTGGGCAAGACGAAGTCGTCATTCCCTCGGGACAGTCGTGGCTGGTCGACGGCTGGAGCGGATACCGACATCGCAACACCGGCAAACATGCACTGATCTACCTGGTCGTGGACACTGTCGGCTCGGCCTCATTCTGGTCAACGGTCAACAGCGCCGATCGCCCACTGAATCCGGAGCGGGCCGATGCCATGAGCCCACGCCAGGTGAGCTTCAGGGGCGAACCGCGCCCGGTGGAGACCGAAATGGTGCGTTCGAGCCGGGTGATGTCGCCCTGGGAACAGGAAAGCCTGGTCAACGATGTGCTGCGCGAACTGCGTAGCGTTGCGCCGCCGGATGCGCCTCATCTGCCCAAGCTCGAATCTGCACTCAGTCAGTTCATGCGGCAATGGCAGGGAATTTACGCCCGCCATGGTGAGGAGCCGGCCGGTGACGAAGCCTACAAGCAGGCACTGGAGCAGCTGGTCGCCCAGGCGGCCATGTTTGCCGGTGCCTGGAAACTGCCCAACGAACTTGATGCCGCCGACCTGCTCTATCAGACTGTGGTGCTGGGCGCGCTCAAGGATAGCGAAGGCAAGCCCGTCGTGACCCTGCCGCCGGGAGCCCGGGAGCGCCAGGCTCAGCTGGCACGGCAGCGCCAGCAGGCCGGAACTACCGAACCGACGGGTTCCGGTGATGCGAACCCTTCAAGCACTGACATCGGGAAAGCCGCAGAGGCAGTGACGCCTGGTCAACCGCAACGGATGCCGTCGGCGACTCCTCAGCCAGCGGCACCAGCCACCCATCAGGCGAGCGCGGCACCCGGCGTCCCTGGCAATGCATCGCCCCAGGACGCGGCCAATTCGCCGCTCAGGAGCGTCCATACCCGAAGCCTGCCGCAGTTGCTAAAGCAGGCAGCCTCGTCCATGCTGATTTCCACCTACCAGGCCGGCAAGCTGGTGATCGCGCGCGAGGACCAGGGCAAGCTCAATACTCACTTCAGAATCTTCAATCGCCCCATGGGCCTGGCGGCCGACCGCGCACGACTGGCCCTGGGCACCGCGATCACGGTGGATTTTTTTCGGAACATGCCCGACGTGGCCGCCAAGATCGAGCCGGCAGGCAAGCACGATGCGGCCTACCTGCCCCGCCGAGGCCATGTCACCGGCAATATCGACATTCATGAAATGGCCTGGGCCGGTGACGAGCTATGGGTGGTCAACACCCGCTTTTCCTGTTTGTGCACGCTCGATGACGAGCACAGCTTCGTGCCGCGCTGGCGGCCCTGGTTTGTCTCAGGTTACGCAGCCGAGGACCGCTGTCACCTCAACGGGCTGGAAGTTGTCGATGGCCGGCCGAAATACGTCACTGCCCTGGGCACCGCCGACACCGCCGGTGGCTGGCGTGAGAACAAGGCCGGTGGCGGCGTACTGATCGATGTCCAGGCCAACGAGTTTGTCTGTCGAGGCCTGTCGATGCCGCATTCGCCGCGCTGGTATCAAGACAAGCTGTGGGTGCTGGAATCTGGCAATGGCACCCTGGCTACCGTGGACGTGAACACCGGTCAGCTTGAAACCGTCGCCGAGCTGCCGGGCTTCACCCGCGGACTGGATTTCCTCGGGCCGTATGCCTTTGTCGGCCTCTCACAGGTCCGGGAGTCCGCCGTTTTCTCGGGTATTTCCTTGACCGAGCGGGTCAGTGAGCGTAACTGTGGCGTCTGGGTGGTGGATATCCGCTCCGGCCAGATCGTTGCATTTCTCAAGTTCGAAGATGCCGTCCAGGAAGTCTTTGCCGTATCGCTACTGCAGGGCATTCGTTTTCCCGATGTGCTTGGTGCCGCGGATAAGCCGGTAGCGGTCAGCTACGCCCTACCTGCCGACGCCTTGAAAGAGGTGGTTCGGTCTCCAGAGCACCCGGCTCATCAAGTCAGGCAACATTGATTTTCGATCTCGTCGGTCGTGTCTGAATGTGATGAGTGATACGTTGCCCCGGTTTCGCTTTCACCCCGCTTGGGGGCAGTTATCAGCGGAGCAGGTTGATCAGATTGTTGCCTTCTGGCTCAGGGAAAAAGCCCTGCCTTCCGAACAGGAGGCAAGTCAGCGCGTTGGCCAGGTAGTCATGTTTGCCACCGATTGCGACGGTGAAATCGCTGCCATATGCACCGCCCAGCCGATAAATCCGCCCCAGATCGGCCAGCCCGTTTACTTCTACCGCAGCTTTGTTGCACCAGCCTGGCGCCACTCGTTGCTGGTATTTCGCCTGCTTAAAAAAGCGGTTCGCTTGCTGGAGGAAGATGCACGCCAACACAACTGGCCATGCATCGGCGTGCTGCTGGAGCTGGAAAATCCGCGGTTCGCTGAAAAAGGCCGGATGCCGGTCTGGCCGGGCATCGACTTTGTCTACGTCGGCAAAAGCCCGCGCGGACTGGAGTGCCGAATCCATTGGTTCCGGGCAGCCAGGCTGAAGTGAAATCGGGACCTGCCCTCGCGGCTACTACCGCCTTATCAAAACACGCGGATAATCTTCCACGAGCACACGCAGCTGCTCGTCGGAGAGCTCGCTGAGCAAGGCCCGTAGCCATAGTTGCTCGGCTTCAGCCTCGGCAAGCGCGGCCGCGTGACGCTCGGTCAGGAGGCTTTCGATTTGCTCGCGATCCGAATCCTTGGCCGCCTGCAAAATTTGACGCTGACCCTGAACCATCGTCTGACGTGATTGGCGGCGAGCCCGCTCCAATTCCTGGTGCGCTGCGCCAATCCGACCTCTCTGCCCGGGGCGCAATTCGAGGTGACCCGAGATGCCTTCATCATCCCACCAATTCCCCCTGGCGCCAAATTGGCGCTCACCAGTCTCTCTGGCTGCACTGCGCTCGCGCCGGCGCTCCTGCATCTGCTCGCGGCGTTCGCTAGCCTCAAGCCCAAGCCCAAGCCCCTCCATGCCGTGCTGCTCGCGCAGAGCGTCAATCACCAGTCGGCGACGCTCCGGGTCCCGCAAAGCTTCGCGAATCTGGTCAGGGTCGAGTTCAGGCTCGCCATGACCTCGAGCCTGATCGTCAGCTATTGCTGGGTCGCTGGCCGGCACAAACTCTTCCGGCCCGGTGGCATCGGTACATGCCCCCAAGACCAGGCAAAACAGCACACACAAAAACGACTTCTTCATTTCGATCTCATCGCATCCAGACCGGCCATTACCCCACAGTAGCCGACATCTAGCGGATTAATTCCGACCCAGGTGGACCAAGCAGGTTGACCAATCATTGCCTTAGACTGACAAAAATACAATGATAACGAGCGGACTAAAACTTAGCTCCGAGGCAGTTGCGCTGGTAGAAAGTGCTGATCATACGGCAGACATGCACTCTTAAAAAGCTGGCGCGCCCGGCAGGATTCGAACCTGCGACCCCTGCCTTCGGAGGGCAGTACTCTATCCAGCTGAGCTACGGGCGCGTGATGCATAATTATAGCAGAACGCTGGCCTTTTTCCTGCGCTCAAACAGCTCCCTAAATCACTGAATTTATTGTTTTATTTTCCGACCATCTCGCCATCCGACCA
>SKQI01000149.1 GCA_007119095.1 Wenzhouxiangella sp.
AATGCTGCCGAAAGCCTGCCAGAACTTGTCCCACTGCTCACCACCTTCCTGGGCCAGCTTTTCGATCATGTCCAGGCTGCGCTTGATCATCGTCGCCCGAATCTTTTTCAACAGCGGGCTGTCCTGAAGAATCTCGCGGGACACGTTCAGCGGCAGATCGGCCGAGTCGACCACGCCACGCATGAAACGCAGATAGCGCGGCAGCAGCTGCTCGGCGGCATCCATGATGAATACCCGCTGGATGTAGAGCTTCAGGCCCTCTCGATCATCACGGTTGACCAGCAGGTCAAACGGGGCCTGCCCCGGCAGGTACAGCAGCAGGCTGTAGCTCTGGCTGCCTTCGACATGATGGTGAGCCCAGCTGACCGGTGCCTCGGGATCGCCGGTCAAGCCGTTGTAAAAGGACTTGTAGTCCTCGTCATCAAGCTCGTTTCGCGGCCTTGCCCAGAGGGCCTGGGTGTCGTTGATGACGCGCTTGTTGGCTTCCTCGGCATCCTTCTTATTTTCTTCGTTGTCGTCATCCGCGCCGAGCTCCACCAGTCTGATCGGGAAGGCAACATGGTTGGAATAGTGACGAATGATTCGCTCGAGCTGCCAGCGGCTGAGCAAATCCCGATGATCTTCGCGGATGCTCAGGGTGATCCGGGTGCCCTGCTCTTCGCGGGTAATGCTTTCTATGCTGTATTCGCCTTCGCCGCTCGAGTGCCAGCGCACGCCGGCCGTGGCAGGCTCGTCGGCGCGGCGCGTCTCTACCTCCACCTCCGAGGCAACGATGAAGGCCGAATAGAAGCCAACACCAAACTGGCCGATCAGGCGGGCATCTTTTTTCGCATCGCCGGACAGGGATTCCAGGAAGCGACGGGTACCAGAGCGGGCGATCGTACCGAGGTTTTCAACCACCTCTTCCTGATTCATGCCGATGCCACGGTCGACGACCGTCAGACGGCCGGCGTTGGCGTCGAAACTCACCTCGATGTCCAGATCCTGGTCCCGGCCTTTGAGTTCATCGCGGGTCAGCGCCTCGAAGCGCAGCTTGTCGCTGGCGTCAGAAGCATTAGAAATCAATTCGCGCAGGAAAATTTCGCGATTTGAATATAGGGCGTTGATCATCAGCTTCAGCAGCTGGTGCACCTCGGCATCAAAACGGCGGGTTTGGGCAGGCGTTGAATCACTCATGGCAATTTCTTGGCTTGGCTTGGAGACATGCCAGATTTGGGCTTTGATGCTGCCAAATTCAAGCCGGTATCGATCAGTCACCGCGCTGTCGGCCCGGTGAATTCATGCCCGTTACGTGATAAGCGTCACACTTTATTGGCCGATTGCCCCGTCAGATTTGCATGAATGGCGTTTGACTCGCATAATTGGGCGCTGCTGACCTGAATCATTTTGTCCGGCCTAGTCCCATCATGGTGGGCCGTTGCTGGATTCTGGTCGGAAAAAACCAATAATCAAATTCATTTATGCGCCATCGTTATCTGATCACAATCACAGACTACAGGGGGGCGCGTCACTTCACGCTGAGCCAATTGATGCGCCGCATCCTGGCCGTGGTGCTGGGTGCAACGGTGCTGACCTTCCTGGCCGGCTCCCTGCTGATTCACGCGCTCAGCCAGCGCGTAGGCAGCCTGAATGACGAATTCGAGAATCTGCAAGCACTGCACAGCTCAATCCGCGCACAAAACCAGGAGTTATTGGCCGAGCAAGGCCGGCTGCAGCACGAAGTGGATGCAAAGACCGCTTCGCTGCAGGCACTGGGTGATGAGATGGAGCACATCGAAATCCTGATTGGATTGCGTTCGGAGCCGGAACGCCCGCTAGCCCAGCGCGTTGATACGGCAAGCCAGACCGCATTTGAAAAGCGCCTGATGCTGGACTCCATTCCTTCCGGCTTCCCGGTAGAGTCCGAACGCATCACCAGCCCCTTCGGCATGCGCCGCCACCCGATCCATAAACGGATGGCAAAACACGGTGGTGTTGACCTGCGAGCACCGCGCGGAACGCCGATTTATGCCACGGCTGACGGCGTTGTGGAGTGGGCGTCGAAACACCACAACAGCGGCCTGGGGAACATGGTCAAGCTGGTCCATAACTATGGTTTTTCGACCATTTATGGCCATATGGACCAAATCAAAGTGCAGGTGGGGAATTATGTCAAACGCGGGCAGCTACTGGGTTATGCAGGAAGCTCCGGCGCAGCCACCGCACCGCATCTTCACTACGAAGTCCGTCATTTGAATCGCCGCCTGGACCCGGCTCCGTTCATGCGCTGGTCCATGGATGACTATGACCTGCTATTTGCCAAGGAGGATCGAGTTGAATGGGAATCATTAGTCGAGGTCATTCGCAGGACCGCAAACGCTCCGGAACGACCGTCATTGCTGCAGGCACAAAGCTGGTCGGCGACCTTGCCTTAAGCGACGGACTCCACGTCGATGGCACCATAGAAGGCTCGATCACCTCCGAAGGTGAGGTTTCCATTGGTGAGCAAGGCCGGGTTGAAGGCGAGATCAAGGCTCAGCGAGTAATGATCAGCGGCTATTTTTCCGGCGATGTCGAGGCCGAGCGGCTGGAGATCGTGGCCTCCGGTGAAGTAACCGGCACGATATCGACCGCCAAACTGGTGATCGAATCAGGCGCTCGCTTCAACGGCACCAGCAAGATTCGCGGCCAGGAACCGCCGCGTCAGCTCGCCCATGACAAGGGCGGCGATGACAAATCCGAGCAGGCCGCAGCGAAGTCAAAATCCGCCTCGAAGTCTTGAGGCGGTGCGCACTCATACATAGTTTGAGCGCGACTGCATTTTGCCCTCGACACACCTCTGTCAGGAAGGCAGGCTCAAAAGCGCCTATGCCGCTTCGGGTTTGCGCCTGAAGTAGACAGTGCGCTGCACCCGGGCAACAAGCTCGTCTTCGCTGGATCGGATCAGCACTTCATGGTCGAACAGGAAGCGCCTGCCCTGCTCGGTCTCTCGGCGCACCCGATCAAGGTCTGTCTCCCTGATCCGAAATTCCGCCGACACGGTACCTCTACCGGGTTTCAGGAATTCAATCTGCCCAGCCCGGTCCCACACAATGTAATCCTTGCCAAGGTTTTGCAGGTACAGCAGCATGTAAAAAGGGTCAGTCATGGCGAACAGTGAGCCGCCAAAATGGACCCCAACGTAGTTGCGATTCAGCAGGCCGAGCTTCAGTTCAACCCGGGCATAGCGGTAATCAGCGCTGATTTCACGGACACGAATACCAGCCGCCAGGTAGGGCGGCCAGATGTTCATCAGCAGGCGCAGGTGAGAGGCTTTCATGGGTGAGCCAGGCAATAAAGATCGCGCAGAATAGCGCCCGGCGCAGAAAGGCAGAATGAAAAAAGCCTGCCGCATTGCGACAGGCTTTTTTAAGTGAAGCCGATGCTACAAAGCGATCAGGCGCTGGCGCGACGTGCCAGTTTTTCCTTGATGCGCGCAGCCTTGCCTTCCAGGTTACGCAGATAGAACAGTTTGGCGCGACGAACCTTGCCACGACGCTTGATGTTGATCGATTCGATCAACGGGCTGTAGGTCTGGAATACACGCTCGACGCCGGTGCCGTGCGAAATCTTGCGCACGGTGAAGGCCGAGTTGACGCCACGATTCTTGCGTGCAATGACCACGCCTTCGAAAGCCTGCAAGCGCTGGCGATCCCCTTCACGCACCCAGATATTGACGACAACGGTGTCGCCGGGGGCGAAATTCGGAATTTCGCGCTGGGTCTGCTCGTTATTGATTTCTTCGATGATATTGCTCATGCCTGCTGCTTCCAAAATGCTTGAGTTCTTCGTCACATCCGCTTTGAGAAAACCGCGGAACACAATCCTTCAATTTTAACCTGTTTTCACGCTGATTTACAGCTTTTTGGCGGTAAATTCTTCAGGCCACCGATCGAGCGCTGCCTGGTCTTCTACTGCCGGCTCGAATGATGCCCACAGATCCGGTCTCAGCCGCCGCGTTCGGTGCAGGGCCTGAGCTCGCCGCCACTGACTGATGCGCGCATGATCCCCGCTGGTCAGAACCTCCGGCACCGCTTGCCCGCGCCACTCGTCAGGACGGGTGTAATGCGGGCAGTCAAGCAAGCCGTCGGCAAATGAATCTTCCACCGCCGAACGCTCGTGGCCCAGGACGCCCGGCAGTTGCCGCACAACCGCGTCGATCATCACCGCTGCAGCCGGCTCGCCGCCAGATAGCACGTAGTCTCCAATCGACCACTCTTCGTCGACCAGCGAATCGAGCACGCGCTGGTCAATACCTTCATAGCGACCGCAGACCAGGATCAGCCGATCACGCCCGGCCAGTTCCAGCACGCCGCCTTGATCCAGCCTGCGTCCCTGGGGACTCAAACAGGCCACTTTGGCAGGCTCTCCATCGGCCAGTGCTGCCTCGATGGTTGCTGCCAGGGGTTCAGGTCGCATGACCATGCCCGGTCCGCCGCCATAGGGTCTGTCGTCCACCGAACGATGGACATCGGCGGTAAATTCCCGCGGGTTCCAGCATTTCAGCGCCACCAGTCCGGAGGCCAGTGCCTTGCCCGTTAAACCCAGCGACTGCAAGCCTTCAACCCATTCCGGGAAAAGGGTGATGACGTCAATCCTGCTCAGCATCAGGCTCGTCAAGCCATTCCAGCGGCCAGTCAACCTTGACCACGCCACCGTCGAGGTCGACGGACTTGACGTAGTGCTCGGGAATAAAGGGAATCAGGGTGGTTCGCTGGTTGCCAACGACTTCAAGCACGTCATTGGCTCCGGTTTCTATCAGGCGCTGGATCTTGCCGTAAACATGGCCATCCAGATTGACGACTTCCAACCCGACCAGGTCATTCCAGTAGTACTGGTCGGGATCAGGCGGCGGCAAATCTCCGCGTCGAACGCTGAGACTGCGCCCAATCAGGCCAGCGGCTTGTTCCGGAGTATCAATGCCGTCGACGCGGGCCACCAGGCGGGGGCCTTGTCGACGCCACTCGGCGACAGCCAGTTTTTCATCCGATTGGTCCAGCAACCAGGGCTGGTAATCGAAGATTGCTTCCGGTGGATCGGTGTCCGAAAACACCTTGATCCAGCCGCGCGTACCCCATACGCCGTTGATGCGGCCGAGCGCGACCTTGTCGTCGGCGCTCGGCGCTGCCATCAGGCGCTCTGCTGCTGCGCCTTGCGTGCCTCGGTAACCAGGTGGCTGACACGCTCGCTCATCTGGGCGCCCTGGCCAACCCAGTGGTCGACGCGATCGGTATCAAGCCGAAGGCGTTCGTCCTGGCCGCGCGCAACCGGGTTGAAGAACCCGAGACGCTCGATATTGCGACCGTCGCGACGGCTGCGGCTGTCGGTGACGATGATGTGGTAGAAGGGCTGCTTTTTGGCGCCGCCCCGGCTCAAACGGATCTTGACCATGATATCTCCATCAAAACGGCGGCACCCTGAAGAGCACTCGCCAAACACTGTATCGGCAAACCCGCAATTGTACCTTGCCAATCAAGCAAATGGAAGAAGATATAACATCGAATCACCAGCCCCAACATGGCCACTCAGCCTTACCCCTTAAACCTTGCTCCTTGAACCTTGAACCTTGGAGCCTTGCTCCTAAATCCTCAAGTCTGAAACACGCCGACTGGCGAATAGCTGCCCAACGTCGGAAACACCTGTTCCAACGCTGGCGCCGGCAGGTTGAGCCGACGAACCAGGGCCTCGGCAAGAACTTGGCGATAGTCCACCGTGGTGTGCAGGTCCTGGTCTTCGAACAACGAACCCTTGTCGAGTCCCGGGAATTGACCGTGAAATCCACCGTTGACCCGCCCACCCAGCGCAAGCATGACGTTGCCGTAGCCATGGTCAGTACCACCAGACTGGTTGCCTGTCACATTCCGACCGAACTCGCTGAGCATGACGACAGAGACCCGATTCATCAGATTGCCCTGCGACGACTGGGCGAGGTCGGTGTAGAAGGCATCGACGGCTTCAGACAGCCCCTGGACGAGGTTGCCGTAGAAATCAAAATGATTGGGGTTGCCGGGGTTTGGAATGCCCTGCCCTTCATGAGTATCCCAGCCGCCGTAGTCCAGGGTCGCGACGACCACGCCTGCATCAGATTTGATCAGCTGCGCGAGGTTTCGCATCTGCGTGCCCAGGGCAGAGTCAGGGTATTGGGCGCCGCCTTCGGGCTGGTAAGCGGCGAAGTCCATCTCGCGCATGTCGGCCAGGGCTTCTGCGGCCAGCCGGCCGGCCTGCTCAAGCGAACTGTTGCCGGCCTGCCAAAGGTTCTGAATGCGGTGGTGGGCACCCTGGTGCCCGGGCAGATCAGGATTGGTTTCCTGCCAGGACCAATGAAAGCCGTCAACCCGGAATTCCTGCGCGTTGCTGACGGTAAAGGCCTGGTTGGCGCCCATTAGTGCCAGCGGTTGGGTCGAAGCGAAGCCAAAGGCATGGCTTAACGATGCAGGCGGTAACGGCCCGGCAGATTGCAGATAGCGGGTCAGCCAGCCCTGCGGGGTATTCTTGTTGCCGGGGGTACCAAGATCCATCCAGGCCTGGGCATCGAAGTGACTGCGCGACAAGTGGGTGGGCATGCCGGCTCCCTGGATGATGGCCAGGCGATCTTCCAGCCACAGCCGCTGCAGCCAGCGCGGCGGCGAACTGACCGGATCGCCGGGGCCGCCGCCAGCGCGCGGGTGCAGCGCCCACTCGGCACTGATCGGCCGCAATCGCTCCTCGGGGATGAGCATGTTCCCCCGTCGGCTCTCATAGGCGACTCGTTCCGCGCCAGCATAGGGAACAACCAGGTGCAGCCCATCAATACCGCCGCGCAGGTACAGATAAACCAGCACATCCTGACCGCTCCGGGTGCCGGCCAGCAGCGGGTTGACCCAGGCCATGCCGGGCAATGCGCCAGCGGCCGCCGCCGCACAGCAGGATTTGAGAAAAGTACGCCGCTTCATCGTCTGTGGAACTCTGGCAGCATCATGATCATTGATACCATCGTGCGCAGTCGCACCGGCGTGTAGTGGGCACTCATGTTGCCCGCTGACCAGCTGCCATAGGGCGGGTTGGTGGTCAGGTTCAGGGGCTGATCGGCATCTGCATTCTGGCGCAGGAAATCGATCAGTTCCAAACGACGCTGAGACAGCACCTCAGGTCCGACAAGGCGATGGAGCCACCAGTCAACCAGCTTGGTGGCTGTGTGATCGGACTGGTCCGGCAGAGCCTCCACGGTCAATTCATAAATGCGCAGCAGGAACGGGCCGTCATTGGGCAAGCGCAGCTCGGGCAGACGGCTGAGCAAACGCCAGCTCTGACCCAGTACGGACGCAGAGGTCCAACGCGCAGCGGTATCGGGGTAGCCGTCGGGCGCCGGCCAGCGAAAGCCACCGTGACCGGTCTGCTGGAAAAGACTGAGCATTTCACCATAGGGCTGCCAGCCCTGGAAATGGTGCGGTTGAATTTCGCCGCCGGTCTTGCGCATGCAGGCAGCCATCAACTCGAACGGCCGCCGCACCTTGCTGCCCTGCCCCTGCAAAACGGCATCGGAGTTGATGATATGGCCCATGACCTGGGCGATCTGGTCAGGAGCCTGCCACTGATCGCGCCAGACCTCCGAGGCGGACTCCACCAGGCTATCAGGCGGCTCGTCGCCGACAAAGCGCCGGCAGAGCTTGCGGCAGATGTGTCGTGCAGTCGCCCGGTGTCGGCACAGCAGGTTCATCACTTCGTGCGCTTCCTGCTGACCGGCAGGCATCAGCCAGTTGCCAACCACAAACTTCGAACCACCCTCGTGCCAGCTGGAGTGGTAGAAAAACTCGCCGGTATCGTACTCGGGTGTTTGCGGGAACTGCCAGTGGCCGTTGCGTACCGTCCAGCCGGTAAAGCAACGGGCCACGTCATACACATCTGCATCGCTATAGCCGATGGCAAGACCATCATCGCCGGGCGGGATTGCCCCATGAAATGCACCGGGGAAGTAAACATCCACACCCATGGTGTGAAGCTCCATCAGCTCGCGCGCCCAGTTTTCGTTGTAGCCGCCGGACCGATTGGCTCGGTTGTCGAGGTAGTAGAGCATCGCGGTGCTCTTGGCGACCGCTTCCAGCATCTCCCGAAAGTTGCCGAGCGCGTTGGGGCGAATTGCGTCCCGATCATGTTGCACGAAAACCGGGGCAATACTGAATTCCCAACCGGCGACATTGAAATGGTCGTGCCAGAACTCGACCAGCATTTCATAAAGCTGGCGCCTTGAGTGGACAGCCCGGATGATGCGGGCAGCGTCGGTTTCGGCGACCGGGAGATAACGGTCCGGCCAGTTGCTCTGGTTGCCGCGCACGTGATCAGCCCAGAGCTGGGTAATCGACTTGTTGAGGGTCTGGTAGCCCGCCGAATCGATTCTGGCCTGGCAGGCGCTGTCATCCATGGCTTGCCAGTCCAGCTGCTCGGCGACCCAGTTGGCAAGGCGCTCTTCCGAATCATTGCCCAGGCTCAGGAAATGACTGATGTCTTCGGGGCGAGCGCCGTAGCTGAAACGCTCCAGCACGCCTCTGGCGAAGGCCTGAGCTTCTTGCGACCGATCGACGAAACGATCGGCAAAAATACGATCCCCGTCCCCGGCGGGTGATACAGCGCTGGTCCCCCCAGCGAACTGATCCATGATGAGAGTTCTTGGCAAAAAATCAGCTCAAATGCTACTGCACGTGCTGGTCAAAAAACGTGTCGGGCGTCACGCTTTTTGAAATCTTTCATGGTCTATCCCGAACGTCAGCAGCGCCAGACTGCCAGCGTGGATCGTGAGCTGCTTCGACACGGTCTGCCGCCCGATCCCACATCACGGCATGCATATTGCCCCAGGGTCTGACCCTGACATTCACCTCGTGACCGAGCGCCCGCAGCGCGGCGATTTCGTTATCCTCGAGGGCACCGCGCTCGACAAGGATCTCGTCGGGCTGGTACTGATGATGAAAGCGTGGCAGTGAAACCCAGGACTCCGGACCATTGCCGTCAATGAAATCGAGCAGACCGAGCAACACCATGGTGATGATGCGCGAGCCGCCGGGCGTGCCGATGACTGCGACGCGGTCCGCGCCTTTGACGATGGTTGGACTCATTGAAGAAAGCATTCGCTTGCCGGGTTCGATGGCATTGGCGGTAAACCCGATCAGGCCGTAAGCGTTCGGCTCCCCCGGCGCGGCCGAGAAGTCATCCATTTCGTTATTGAGCAATACCCCGGTGCCCGGCGGCGCATAAGCCGCACCGTAAGGCAGATTGATGGTCAGCGTTCCGGAAACCAGATTGCCGTCGGCATCCAGCAGCGAAAAGTGGGAAGTGTTGTCGCTTTCCAGGATCTGCGCTGGATCAGCTGCCAGCGCTGAAGATGGCAGCGCACGATCCATCCGCAGTGTTGATCGCTGGCCGGCGGCGTAATCCGCGCTCAGCAGTCTATCGGTGGGTATGTCGACAAAATCCGGGTCTCCCAGGTACAGGGCACGGTCGCGATAGGCGCGACGCATGGCTTCGGCCAGCAGATGGACACGCTCGACCCGGTTGAGCTCGTTCAGATCCCAGGGCTCGATCAGGTTGAGCATCTGGGCGATGGCAATGCCGCCGGAAGACGGCGGCGACGCGGTGATCAGCTCGTAGTCGCGATAGCTGATGCGAATCGGGTCGCGCTCGACCACATGGTAGTCGGCGAGGTCCTCCAGGGTCCAGATACCACCTTCGGCGCGCACGCCGTCGACCAGACGCTCTGCGACCTCCCCGCGATAGAACCCGTCGAACCCGCGTTCGGCCACAGCGCGCAGCGTGCGGGCCAGATCAGGCTGGCGGATGATGCTGCCCAAGGCCGGCACATCACCATCGGGCATGAAGATGGCAGCGGTTTCCGGCCACTGCAGCATGATGTGGGCACGGAAGTTGAGCAGCGTCTGGTATTTCTGGTCGACTTCGAAGCCCTCTTCGGCCAATCGGATGGCTGGTGCCAGAAGATCAGTCAGCGGCATACTGCCGTAGCGTTCGGCCAGGTGCACCCAGGCCGCCGGTGCGCCCGGGATACCTGCCGCCAGGGCACCGTTGATAGCCAGGTCGCGGTCAACTTGGCCATCGGCGTCAAGAAACATGTCGCGATATGCAGCTCCCGGAGCCGTTTCGCGCCCGTCGACCATGATCGAGCGGTCGGACTCAGCCTGGTGCAGCAGCCAGAATCCACCCCCGCCGATGCCCGATGATGCAGGCTCGACCACCGCCAGAACGGCCGAAACGGTGACCGCGGCATCAAAGGCGTTGCCGCCGGCAGCCATGATGTCCACGCCAGCCTCGGTAGCCAGTTCATGTGCGCTGGACACGGCAAATTGGCCCGGCCCAGCGGCCAGCGCCAAATTGACCGGCAACAGAAGCAGTAACAGCCAAAGCGGAATCAGCTTGCGGTGCCTCGGCAACATCAATCCTGTTCGGCGGTGCCAAAGTGTGCCCGCAGCGCCTCGGCCACGCGGGGATGGACAAACTCGCGAACGTCGCCATGCAGACGGGCTACTTCCTTGACCAAGGTCGAGGAGATGAAACTGTGCTTTTCATCCGGCGTCATGAACACGGTTTCCACTTCCTTGACCAGGTGACGGTTCATCGAGGCAAGCTGGAACTCGTATTCAAAATCGGAGACGGCGCGCAGGCCGCGCAGCAGCACGCCAGCACCGTTATCGCGGACAAAATTGGCCAGCAGATTATCAAAGCCTACCACTTCGATATTGGTCAGCCCGGCTTCGGCCAGCACCTCCTGGGCCAGCGTAATACGCTGCTCCAGCTCAAAGGCCGGCTTCTTGTGCGGGCTTTCTGCAATCGCCAGGATGACCTTGCGAAACATCCTGGCCGCGCGTGCCATCAGGTCGGTGTGTCCGTTGGTCAGCGGGTCAAAGGTGCCGGGGTAGACCGCCACCGAGTAATCGGGCTGTGGTTTCATGGCCCCGTGTCATCAGCATCAAAGTCAGCCGGTGATTATATCGCCAGCATCGAAATGCGAAAAATCTTTGGGACGCAAAGCAGCGAAGAAACGAAGACGGCTAGAAAAAATCACAGAACCTTTTGCCTCTTTGCAGCTTTGCTTCTTTGCGTCCAAAAAGATTTTTATTGAAGCTCCGACTACGTGCACTGAACTGGGCTCAGGCGCCCTGGCCGATTTAACGATGCTCGAGCAGGCGCAGGATGACTTTGCCCTGGCGTTTGTTGCGTAGTTCATTCCAGTTTTCCCCCAGGGCTGACTGCAGGACGGTATCTTCGTCCACCTCGCATTCAACGTAGACCAGGCAGCCGGGTTGGCAGCAAGATGAAGTGGCCAGGGCTTCCAGCGCCCTGCCCTGCAGGCCCTGGCCGAAGGGGGGATCAAGGAAGCAGATATCAAATGGCTGCTCGCAATTTCGCAGCCAGTGCAGACCGTCTGCCTGTTCGACATGAACCCGTTCTCCGCCCGGCCACGACGAGGCCAGCTCTTGCAACGCCGCTGCCAGCTTTCGATCTCGCTCGACTAACCATACTTCAGTGGCTCCCCGCGAGGCAGCCTCCAGGCCCAGGGCACCGCTGCCGGCGAACAGGTCCAGGCAACGCTTGCCGATCACGCGCGGGCCAAGCCAGTTGAACAGCGTCTCGCGGGCGCGATCACCGGTGGGGCGCAGCTCGGGGTGGTCGAGCACGGGGATGCGGCGGCCGCGCCACTGGCCGCTGATGATGCGTATCTTGCCGGTCATGGTGATAGCATAGCGCCGGTTTGTTGCCCGAACAGTTCGGGCTGCATCGGCGTATCTCGTACAGTTTATTCAGGGCAGTCAAATGTTTTCGATTTTTCGCCGCAAAAAGTCCGGCCAGGGCGTTGAAAGCACCCAGGTGCGACCGGTCGAGCAGGCCGGGGTTGATCCGCTGGAGCAGCGCCTCGAGCGCACCCGGTCCAGCCTGGGTGGTCTGTTCAGCCTGATCCGCGGTGCCAGCACGATTGATGAGGACCTGATCGAGGAAATCGAAACCACCTTGCTGACGGCCGACATGGGCATCACGGCGACTACTCGCATCATTGATCGGCTGCGCGAGGGTATTCGGCGCGGTATCGTCAGCGAGCCGGCCCAGGTTCTGCCCGCCGTTCAGGCCGAACTGTATGACCTGATCGAGCCATGCGAACAGTTTCTGGCCGTTGACCCGGACAAAAAGCCCTTCGTGATTCTGATGGTTGGCGTCAACGGGGTTGGCAAGACCACTACCATCGGCAAGCTGGCCCGGCGATACCTGGACGAGGGCAAATCGGTGATGCTGGCAGCCGGAGATACCTTCCGCGCCGCCGCCGTCGAGCAGCTCAAGGCCTGGGGCGAGCGCAACGGCGTGCCGGTGGTCGCCCAGCAGTCGGGCGCCGACAGCGCGGCTGTGATCTTCGATGCCCTGCACTCGGCCAAATCGAGGGGCGTGGATGTGCTGATTGCCGACACCGCCGGGCGCCTGCATACCCAGGGCCATCTGATGCAGGAGCTGG
>SKQI01000198.1 GCA_007119095.1 Wenzhouxiangella sp.
ACAAAGCGCGAGCCGACAGTGAAAATCAGCCCCATGGCCACCAGAACGGCAACCAGCACGTAAGTCCAGAGAAAATCGGTAACGATCGTCAGCATGAAACGAAATCCCTCAAAAAGCGTTCAGTCAGCCAGGTCATCCAGCGGCCTGTCGAGCAGCCGATCCAGAAAGCGTTGGCGCTCGATCTCGGTAACCCGGCGCGGGGTAGTGTAACGCGCATGAGCGTCGGGGTCGTCAGGGTCGAAGCTCACCCCCCAGAGCGGACGCAGGCTGGCCGGGTCGATGGCATAGCGAACATCACCCACGAACCATTGACCATCTTCGTCGTAGTCCGGGAAACGAATCAGCCAGTTCGATGAGAAATGATCGAAACGGCGCAGGTCCTGGCCCAGCCGCTGCTCAGGCTCGAAGCCATCGGGCCTGAACTGCTCCAACGAGCCACCCTCCCAGATACGAACCGGCGCGCCCGGCAGATTGCGAATGGCAACCAGGTGAAAGCGCCCACCCTCGTCAACCAGGGCCCGCCACAGAATGATGTTGCCGAACGCCGGCTTGGCTACCGCCCGCTCGATCGTGATCCCCTCGCCTTCCGCCCAATCGACCAGGGCCCGCTCGGCACGCAGATTTTGCACAGCGGCCAGGCCCATGTACAACAGCAGCCAGAACAGACCTGCCGTCGCAGCAACTAGGCTGCGCCGCCAGACCGCCAGCAGCAGCAGCGCCAACAACGGCAAAGAATAGAGCGGATCGATCACACTGACCCAGTTCAGGGCCACCCGATGGTCGCTGAACGGCCAGAACAGGTAGGTGCCGTACGAAGTGGCCGCATCGAGCAGCGGGTGAACCAGATAACCAAGGAAGCACCAGAGATACAGCCGACTGAAACCGGTCCAGCGCCGATACAGCGGCCACAGCAGCAAGGCGACGGCCAGGCTGCCAAAAGGCACAAAGGCCAGCGCATGGGTGAACTGGCGGTGGAATTCGATGTAGAGCAGCGTATCTTCCGACGACCGGATCAATACGTCCAGGTCCGGCGCCAAACCGGCAACGGCGCCGGCACCCGCCGCCTGGCGCATGCGTTCGCGTCGAGCTGCGGGCATCGCCCAGAGCCCGCCAAACACAGCGTGGGTTACAGGGTCCATCAGTCAGCAAGTGTGCGAGAATTCTCGGAAAGTGTACCCAATAAACCGGAAAGGACTCATCGATGTCGGACCGCCCTGATCAAACCGCCCCAGGATTTCGCCAGCCTTCGACCAGCCACTTGCCAATGTGCCAACAAAAACCCCTGGAACCACGGAACACACGGAAAGCACGGAATGGTCTTGACTCTTTTTCCGTGTCTTCCGTGTCTTCCGTGGCTAAACGTCTTTTCAAGCCATCTGTTCTAACTGTCGCAGCCGCCGGAAGCCTATTGCTGGTTGCCTGTTCCGAGCCGCCGGAAGCGCCCGTGGCCGAAGTACAGTGCGAACCCGAAAGTGCCTTCCTTCTGGGTCGCGCAGACGAACCCGCACCGGCGGAGTGCGAGGATCGCACCTATACCGATGCCTGGCAGCTGGGCCAGACCCTGGGCGAGATGGAACGCGAACGCGACCAGCTGGCCGCCCAGGAAGAAGAGCTGGACGCCGCCGGTCGCATGCGCCTGCGGGTGCTGCAGCGAGATATCCCGGAGCTCGAGACCCTGGCCCGGATCCAGGGGTTGAAAGAGCATGTAGAGCCGGAGATGGAGTGAGTGGGGCGGCTAAAAGGGCTAAAAGGGCTAAAAGGGCTAAAAGGGCTAAAGGGCTAAAGGGAAAGCGCGCATCCATCTCGCTGCACGCTTTTGCCCATTAGCCCATTAGCCCTTTGGCCCCCCTACATCGGGGCTTCGCATAGACAGTGGGCCATGATCCCCGGACGGCCTGAGCGGGTGGCTTCGAAGACGATTTGCAGATCTTCAGCAATGTTCTGACGCAAACCGGCCGGCAATACGTTGAACAAGCGGCTCATTTCCGGTTCCAGGCCGGCCCTGAGCAGCGCATTGGCACCCATATCGGCGAGGAATCGCTGCCAGCCGGTCAACTCCGGTTCGACATAGGTCACTCGGAAATCCTCGCCCAGACCAGCAATTCGTGCGGCCGATGCAATCGCATCTTCCACGCCGCCAAGCTGATCGATCAAGCCGAATTCCAGCGCCTGGGCACCGGTCCAGACGCGTCCCTGCGCAACCTCGCGCACGGCCTCTATCGACATCTGCCGATGCTCGGCGACCAGGCTCAGGAAGTCGACGTAGGCGGCGTTGATAAAGGTATCGAGAATACTACGGAGCTCTTCATTCAGCGATCGGTCGGCGCGGAAAGCCCCGGCCAACGGCGTGGTGCCGACGCCATCGGTATGGATGCCGATGCGCGACAAGGTCTCCTCGAAGGTGGGGAAAAAGCCGATCACACCGATTGAGCCAGTCACGGTAGCGGGATTGGCCCAGACCTCATCGGCGCCCATCGCAATCCAGTAACCGCCAGAAGCAGCGACATTGCCCATGCTGACCACCACCGGCTTGCCCGCATCCCTGAGGGCGATCAGCTCGCGCCGGATGATCTCGGAGGCGAACGCGCTGCCACCGCCGGAGTTGACCCGCAGCACGACAGCCTTGACGTTGTCGTCCCGGGCCGCCTGGCGAATCTTGCGCGAGGTTGATTCCGAACCGATGGTGCCCGGCGGCTGGTTACCCTCGGTAATCAGCCCCTCGGCAACGATCACTGCCACCTGGTCACCGGGCAGAATCTGCGGCACTGGCGGCTGCAGGAAGCTGCTGTGGGCAACCTGGCGGAAGCTGCCGTTATCGTCCGGAGCGCCTCTCTGGGCCATTTCGGCACGCAGTTCCGGGCGGCTGACCAGTCTGTCAACCAGGCCTTTGTCGAGCGCCAGCTCACCGAAATTCCCATCGGCTTCGGCCAGGTAGGCAGGGAAATTTTCGACAAGGTCAACCAGCACTTCGACCGGCATGCCGCGATTGCGCGCCACCATGTCGAGGTATTCCTGCCAGAGGCCGGTCAGGAAATGCAGGCTTGCCTCGCGGTCGGCCTCCGACATGTCACTGCGTTGCCACGGCTCCATGGCCGACTTGTAGTCCCCGGTCTGGAACAGATTGACCTCTACCCCCAGCCGATCCAGACCATCCCGGTAGAAGTTGCGAAAGCGCGAGTAGCCCTCGATCAGGATCGCACCCTCATGATCCATCCAGATTTCATCGGCCAGGCTGGCCAGAAAATACTGGCCCTGGGTCATGAAGCCGCCGTAAGCAATGATCGGCTTGCCGGACTCGCGAAAGCGCGCGAACGCCTCGTTGAGCTCGCGCATGGTGCCGGTTCCCATACCAAGCAGGCGATCCACATCGATCAGCACCTGGGTGATCCGGTCATCTTCGGCTGCCTGCTCGAGCAGGGCCAGCAGGTCGCGCATCCTCGTCTCCGGCACATCCTGCCCAAGGGCTTCCTGCAGCGCCCGCTCAATCGCCGACCCGCTGTACTCCTCGACGATGAAGCCGACAGGGGCCAGCACCAGCGTGGTGTCTTCTTCGATCACCAGCTTGTCGCCGCCGCGAATGACCAGGCCGATGATCAGTGCAAGCACGACCAGGAAGAGAATATTGAATACGGCCATCCGCAGCGCGGTCAAACCACGCCAGAAGCCTAGCCAGAGACGCACAAGAATATTGGGTTGAGAGGACATTACCTGGGTTCAGTCGTGGGAATTATTTCGAATTCTAGGCCGACTGAGTGAACGACACAATGTGCCAATCGTCACCCGTGTGCGCGCAGACGGCTGATGCGAATAAACCGTCCGCCCAGCATGACGGCGGCCAGACTCAAGCCGAGAATGATACCCACCCACATACCGGCCGGCCCCCAGTCCAGACGAAAGGTCAAAAACCAACCCGACGCCATGCCCACGGCCCAATAGGCAATCACGCTGTAAATCATCGGAACACGGGTGTCCTTGAGCCCGCGCAGGGCGCCGGCGGCGGATGCCTGGAGGCAATCGGCAAGCTGGAAAATCGCGGCGAAAAACAGCAGGTTCACGGCCAGGGAGGCCACCTCGGGCTCGTTGGTATACATCGCTACGATCCACTCCGGCACAAGAAAGATCACAGCCGCCGAAACAAGGCCGAAGGTGACCGCACAGCCCATCCCGACCAGCCCGGCTCGGCGGGCGCCGTCCGGGTCACCGCGCCCGATCGCGTTACCGACCCTGACTGTAATGGCTCCGGACAGCCCTACCGGCACCATGAACATCAGGCCGGCGTAGTTCATGGCGACCTGGTGGGCCGCTACTGGCAATGCGCCCAGGGTCCCAATCAACAGGGCTGAACCGACAAACAAGCCGCCTTCCAGGAACACCATCACCCCGATCGGCAAGCCCAGCTTGAGCAAGGCGCCAATTTCGCGCCGGTTTGGCCAACTGAATCGCCGGTAGAGCGCAAATGGCCGGTAGCGAGGCCGCCAGGCAATCCAGGCGGCCAGTGCCAGCAGCTGCATCCAGAAGACAATCGCCGTGGCCCAGCCGGCCCCCACCGCGCCCAGTGCCGGCATGCCGAAGTTGCCGAACATGAGGGCATAGTTGAGCGGGATATTCAGGGCAATACCAATGAAACCGACATACATCGTTGGCCGGGTATAGCCGGCGCCCTCGGAGAAAAAGCGCAGCGTCATCATCAGACACAGCGCGGGCGCACCCCAGCTGATGGCGCGCAGGTAGGCTGCTGCCAGTTCGGCGACCGCAGGCTCCACACCCAGCGCGCTCATCAAGACACCGGCGCCACGAGCGGCAAGGAACAGGCCAGCAGCCAGGGCAAGGGCCAGCCACAGCGCCTGGCGCGTAAACTCCCCGGCCTGACGCCGACGGCCGGCACCTTCCAGCTGCGAGACGGTAGCCGATACCGCCAACAATACCCCGAGCACGAACAAAAATCCGGCTGCCCAGATTGACGAACCAACGGCAATCGCCCCCAGGTCGACGGTGCCGATGCGACCGGCCATGACCGTATCGACAAAATTCATGCCGAAATTGGTGACCTGGCCGATCACCAGCGGGCCGGCCAGCACCAGCGTCCGCCGTATTTCGTGTCCCAAGCTGGGTGGTGGCATATACTCGGAGTCCTGAAGGACGGGAAAGCCCGTCGAGGGAGCGGCATTGTCCGCGCTAGCAGGCCATCATGCAAGAAGCCGCCGCGCAAGAGAAGCCAGAACAACCAGACAAGTCGGAACGGCTGTGTCCGAACTGTGGCGCCGACCTGCGGGGCCCCTATTGCCATGCCTGCGGTCAGCCCACGCGCAGCTTCATCCGCGCCCTGCCTGGCCTGGTCCGCGAAATCGCCGGGGAAACCCTTTACTACGACTCGCGCATGTGGCGGACGCTGAAAACACTGTTGCTTCAGCCGGGGCAGCTCTCACGCGAGTATGTGTTCGGCAAGCGGGCCCGCTACACCCCGCCAGTACGCCTGTACCTGGTCTGCTCCATTCTGGCCTTTCTGTTGATTGGGCTGGTGATCAACACGGCCAACGTGACACCGTGGACCGCACAGTTCGACCAGGCTGACACCGGGCAGGAAAGCTCGGCGCCAAGCCCACCCAGCGCCCCAACCTTTTCCTTTGGCGAAGGCAACTGGGACGCCGAAACCAACCCGGTGGAACTTGGCTGGTTGAGCGAGCGCGGCAACGCCTGGCTGAACCGCCAGATTCAACAAATCGCAGACAATTCCACCGAAGTACAGCGCAATCCAGCCCGACTGCTGCGCACCGCCGCCGGCATGCTGCCGCAAACCATGTTCGTGCTCTTGCCCCTGTTCGCCATTTTGGTTGGCCTGTTCTACCTGTTTTCAGGACGCTACTACATCGAGCATCTGCTGTTACAGGTACACAACCATTCCTTTCTGTTCCTGATTCTGATCGCGCTGTACCTGATTGCCAGCCTGCGCACCGAGATCATCGCCGCCGAAATCACCGGCGGCGGCCTGATGGCCGGCACGCTGGGGCTAATGAGCTTCGTGATCTGGACCTGGATTCCGGTCTACCTGTGGATAAGCTTGAAGCGCTTCTACGCCCAGGGCTGGCTGATGACCACAGTCAAATTTCTGGTTCTGGCCTGGAGTTACTCCATGCTGATCACGTTTGGACTGGTGGCCGTGATCGTCCTGGGCCTGTGGAGGCTTTGAGGGAAAAAGAAAATACGAAGCCTTCCGACCTCAGACCTCCGCCAACGATCAGCCGGACCCGTAGATATCCTCCAGCCAGTGCCAGATCGCACGCAGACCCTGGGCTTCGCCGCCGGCGGGACGGCCAGGGCGGTCGCCCAGGTTCCAGGCATAGATATCCAGGTGATACCAATCCAGGCCAGGGTCGACAAAGTGGTCAAGAAACAAGGCCGCAGTCACGCTGCCGGCGAAGCGGCTGGTGCCGGTGTTGGACAGGTCGGCAATGGCCGGGCGGATCTGGCTGCGGTAGCCGTCGAACAAAGGCATGTGCCAGAGGGGGTCTTCACAGGCAAACGATACATCTTGAATGGTGCGTGCAGCGCTCTGATCGCGGGCATACAGCGGCGGCAAGTCTTCACCCAGGGCCACACGGGCCGCACCGGTCAACGTGGCGAAATCAATGATCCTTTCAGCGCCTTCTTCACAAGCCAGGGTCAGTGCATCAGACAGCACAACCCGACCCTCGGCATCGGTATTGCCAATCTCGACGGTGGTGCCGTTTCGAGTGCGGATGATGTCGGACGGACGGTAGGCATTACCGGCAATGGCATTTTCCACTGCGGGAATATAGACCCGCAGGTTCACTTTCAGCCCCAGGGTCATGATGATTCGGGCCAGGCCAAGCACGTGAGCGGCACCACCCATGTCTTTCTTCATCAAGACCATGCCGCTGCCCGGCTTGATGTCGAGGCCGCCGGAATCAAACATGACACCCTTGCCGACCAGGGCCAGCGGCGGCGCATCCGGATCGCCCCATTGCATGCGAATCAGGCGCGGTGGACGAGTCGATGCCTGTCCGACGATGTGAATCGCGGGAAACTCTTTTTCCAGCCGCTCCCCGTCGATCACCTCGCAGGCCGCGTTATGGGTGCTGGCCAGGTCGCGGGCCACATCGGCCAATTCGGCCGGGCCAAGATCCAGCGCCGGCGTATTGACCAGGTCACGCACAAAGACCGAGCAATCCACCAGACAACGTACCCGATCAGCGCATTCTTCCGGCAATGCCAGTCGGGGCCTGATCTCAGGCTGACGTTTGTACTTGTCGAAGCGGTAACAGCCGAGTCCCCAACCAATCAGGGCGCGTTCGATATCTTCCTCCGGCCAGTCACTGGCCAGCCGATAGTCACCTGACGGCAACAGTCCGGGAAGATGCGCCAGCGCCCACAGGCGCTCGCCCGATTCTCGGCCAGACAGCACGCAGGCGATCTGACCCTCACTGTCCGGAACCAGCAACCAAGCGGAGGGATCTGCTCGAAAAGCGCTGGACTCAACCCAACGACGCTGGTCTGGCGGGGCCGAACTGAGCCAGGCTTCCAGCTCTTCAGCATCGAGTGAGTGGAGGGGCGTGGTCGTTGGCGAGGAGGATACGTACATGGTCAAAGCGCTGCGTTGGATTTCCTGCATAGGATATGCCAAGCATCGTTAACATGGGGCGGATCGGCATTTGGCCTCGGCAACCCGAGGGATCATTGTTTGTCGCTAATCCGAAGCCGCCGTGACGCTGAAGCGACCCGTTTCCAGAAAGCGCCCAACAAGATCACTGACCTCGCGCGACAGGACCAGACCGGTATGCGTGACCGGCAGTTCAAGCGCATCCGCGGCATCATCCAGATGGGTCTCCTTGACCAGGATGGTGCCATCGCTGGGGTCCTCCAGGTTGCCCAACACCCTGCCCAGGCCAACTGGGCGCGTCCCCGCAATAACGCCGGTTTCGCGACCGACCGGGGCATGAGAAAAGCCGCGCTCCAGGGCAGTGCGCGCCTGACCTATGAACGGACGAATCATTCGCACAGATGCCAGGTGCGAGGCCAGATTGGAGCCGCGCACCGGCGAACCCAGCAACACGACTCGACCCGGTGGCAGGCCCCGATATTCATCGAACATCCGCAAAATGACGATGCCGCCCAGGCTGTGACCCACAAAATCCAGCTGGTCGGCATCAAGGTCACGGGCATACTCAAACAGTGCGCGTGCATTCGAGGCTACAGTCTCGCTTAGGGTGGGATACCCAAAACGCTCGCAGTCAAAACCCTGTTCTTCCAGCCGCAAGGCCATCAGGGCCATGCTGACCGGTCCATACCAAAGTCCGTGTACAAGGACTGCACGGCGCATCAGCTCCGCGCCCCGGACGATGACGCTGAACGCGGATATGGCCGGTCAGGCAAGCTCACTCGGCCTGCCGTATCGACAAGCGCAGCTCATCAAGCTGAGCCGCATCAACCGCGGCGGGCGCACTGGTCAAGGGGCAGCTGGCCGTGGTCGTCTTGGGGAAGGCGATCACCTCGCGAATCGAGTCCTCGCCGGCCATCAGGGCTGCAATTCGATCAATCCCAAAGGCAATCCCCCCGTGCGGAGGACAGCCGTAGCGCAGCGCCTCGAGCAGAAAACCGAACCTGGCTTTGGCTTCGGTTTCATTAATGCCGAGCAGGTCAAACACGGTCTGCTGCAGCGCCGGATCGTGAATACGGATCGAGCCCCCACCAATTTCAGCGCCGTTCAGAACCAGGTCATAGCCGCGCGAGAGGGCGTTGGCAGGGTCAGCACGCAGCGCCTCGGCGTCGGCCACCGACGGTGCAGTGAAGGGGTGATGCAGGGCGTAATAGCGCTTATCCTCGGCATCGTATTCGAACATCGGAAAATCGACCACCCAGAGCGGGCGCCAGCCAGCCTCGACAAGGTTGAAATCTCGGCCAACGGCCAGGCGCAATGCGCCCAGGAAGGCGGCAACGGTGGGTTTCGGTCCGGCACCGAAAAACAGGATGTCGCCGGTTTCCGCGCCGGTTGCGGTCAAGATCGCGTCGACACTGCCCGGATCGAGAAACTTGGCGACTGGCGACTGCACGCCCTCGGCACCAGCAGCCCGATCGTTGACTTTCATCCACGCCAGGCCGCGCGCACCGTACTTGGCTACCAGCTCGGTGTAGCCATCGATCTGCTTGCGACTGAGGCTGGCCCCACCGGGCACGCGCAGCGCAGCGACCCGGCAGGCAGGATCGTTGGCCGGCTCGGCAAAGACCTTGAAATCCACCTGCCGCACGGCATCGCAAATGGTGACCAGTTCGAGCGGAATGCGCAGATCAGGCTTGTCGGAACCATAGCGCGACATCGCTTCGGCGTAGCTAATCCGCGGGAACGGACCGTGCAGTTCGACGCCAATCACATTGCGGAACACCTGGCGGATCATACCCTCGGCAATGGACTGGACATCGCTTTCCTCGGCAAACGACATCTCCAGATCAAGCTGGGTGAACTCAGGCTGGCGGTCAGCCCGGAGGTCTTCGTCACGAAAGCAGCGCGCGATCTGGTAATAACGATCCAACCCGGCCATCATCAACAGCTGTTTGAAAATCTGCGGCGACTGCGGCAAGGCAAAAAAGCTGCCCGGATGAACGCGACTCGGGACCAGGTAATCGCGCGCCCCTTCCGGCGTGGCCTTGGTCAGAATCGGGGTTTCAGTATCGACGAAGTCGTGTTTTTCCAGGTAGCTTCGAATCGCACTGTTGAGGCGGGCGCGCAGACGCAGGTTCTTTTGCATGCGCTCGCGGCGCAGGTCCAGGTAGCGATAGCGCAGGCGGACCTCTTCGCCGTCCTCGTCGGTCATCAACAGCGGCAGCGGCGCACTGGCGTTGAGCAGCTCAACCGACTCGGCCAGCAGCTCGACTTTGCCGGTGGCCATGTCCGGGTTCCACTGACTCTCGGGACGCATTCTCACCGTGCCCTTGATGCGGACGCAGAACTCCTGACGCAGCTTTTCGGCAACGGCAAACGCCGGCTTGTTGTCCGGTTCGACCACCACCTGGAGCACGCCGGAATGATCGCGCAGGCCGATAAAGATCAGGCCGCCCAGGTCGCGGGCACGGGATACCCAACCGCACAAGGTGGCTGTTTGGCCATCGAGTCGTTCGTTGATGCTGCTGCAGAGGTGTGATCGCATTTCGTTTTTGGAAAAGAGGAAAGGGAAAAGAGAAAAGGGAAAAAGTTACACCGGGGCGGCCTTGCGGCCGGCCCCTGGGTCGTTCAGGCGGCTTTCTCCGCAGTCTTGGTGGTGGACTTTTCAGTTTTGGCCGGCTTGCTGTCGGTGGACGATTTGCCGTCGCTGGCCTTGTCGCTGGCAGCGGACTTGTCCGAGCTGTCGCCGGCCAGATTGCGCTTGCCGTCCTTTTTGAAGTCGGTTTCATACCAGCCGCCGCCTTTCAGACGAAAACCAGCAGCCGAAATGAGTTTCACCAGGGCGGCCTGCTCGCAAACCGGACAATCGGTCAGCGGAGCATCCGAAATCTTCTGCAGCTTTTCCATTTCATGGCCACAGGCCTGACAGCGATATTCGTAAATGGGCATGATTGCGGTCCCTCGAATGACGAAAGCGGGTTTTGCGCTATAGTGGGGGCTTACGGGATGGTTTTCGAGCGCCCCGCCTCTTATTTTGCCAGTTTTCGGCCGGTCTTTCGCAAAGCCTGTTCTTTCTGCCGCTGCCATGCTTGATCATCCCACACTGGACCCGACCCAGATTCGCCAGCTTGATCCAGCCCAGGGTCAACGCCTGGCAGCCAGCAACCAGGGCGAGGTTCGCCGCTACCATATTGATGGCCTGGACCTGGCCATCAAGACCCCCAGCGGTCGCGGTCTGGCTTGGCGTCTTCGACAAGCGACCCTGCGACACGAACATCAGGCCTACCACCGCCTGCAAGGGCTGACAGGCTTCGCACCCTGCTACGGCCTTGTCGAGCAGCGCTGGCTGGTGTTGGAGTACGTCTCCGGCACACCGTTCCGAAGCGCTCGCATCGAGGATAGAGACAGTTTTTTCGACCGCTTGCTGACCCAGATTCGATCCATGCATGAACGCGGGGTTGCGCACGGTGACCTCAAGCGCAAGGACAACCTGTTGGTCAGCGACGATGGGCAGCCTGTGATCCTGGATCTGGGTGCGGCCACCCTGTTCAAGCCCGGCTTTCATCCAATCAACCACCGCCTGTTCAGGTTCATATGTCAAACCGATCTCAATGCCTGGGTCAAATTGAAATACGGTGGCTATCTGAACGTTTCCACCGCCGACGCAGCCCTGCTGCAACGAACATGGCTGGAGAAGCTCCTAGGCCGCATGCGCCGGCACTGAGAGCATGGAGCCATTCCTGATTGCCATGGCGGTGGTCGCCATTGCCGAACTAGGCGACAAGACGCAGCTGGTTGCAATCGTACTGGCCGGACGACTACGCCGACCGGTCTTGATTGCCAGCGGGATGGCCATCGCCCTGGTCACCATGCACGGGTTGGCTGCCTATGGCGGGCGCTGGCTGGATCAACTGCTGCCCGACCGATTGCTGGGCTGGATTGTCGGACTCGGGTTCTGCCTGATGGCCCTGTGGATGCTGCGTTCCCCGGGTTACGGTCGCGGCGACGTGCCGCGCCCAACCAGTCAGCGCCATGCCTTTCTCATCGCCCTGGTTACCTTCATGATGCTGGAGTTCGGCGACAAGAGCCAGCTAACCACCCTCGGCCTGTCGGCCGTGCTGGAACCGGCCTGGAAAGTCGGCCTTGGCGCCGCCGTGGGCAGCATTCTGATCAACCTGCCGATGATCTGGCTGGGCTACCGGCTGCAGAATCACCTGCCGCAGCGCCTGATCCAGCGCTTTGCCGCCGTCCTGTTCGCCTTGATCGGCCTGCTGATTCTATTCAGCCATGCGCTTGGCGGCGGCTTGTTTTAAGGCGATCCAAACCCTCTGCGATGGAGATATTGGGTCGATAGCCGAGATCACGCTCGGCAGCAGCCAGGCTGTACCAATGGGCAGTGGATAGGTGTTCAACCACAAACCGCGACAGCGGCGGATCGGTGCGTTTTCGGGCCAGGCGCCAGGCACCTTCGATGGCTGTCGCCGCCGCCATGGCCAGGCGGGGTGGAACATTGCCGATACGTGGTACTTCACCATAAGCTTCGAGCAGGCGGGAAATGATCTCATCGGTCGGCATCGGCTCACCGTTACTGATGAAATATGCTTTACCGGCCGCCGTTCCCGGGCCGGTGAGGTTGTCCAGCGCCAGCACGTGGGCGCGAGCTGCGTTGTCGATATACACCGTATCGATGCGTTTTTCCGGTGCCGGCAGGCGCAGGCGGCCGGCCCGATTCTTCTCCACCAGGCGCGGCACCAGCTGGTTGTCCCCCGGCCCCCAGATCAGGTGCGGGCGCAG
>SKQI01000243.1 GCA_007119095.1 Wenzhouxiangella sp.
AGTTTGACAGCGCAATTCAGGATGTCACCCGCTTGACGATGCTGGCCGGGCTCGAGTGCCCATTCTTCATGCCCGAGGTCGGTGCCATTGAAGATGCGCGCTGGGACACACGCTTTACCACCGCAGGCCTGCATGGCCCGATGCAGCCGTCGGTGCACGACCTGCTGGTCCTGCCCGGCGGCGGCGTACTGGCAGCCGGCCGCTTCGGATCCCTGGGCGGCACCCTGGTTCCACCCCTGGTCAGCGGCTCGGCCGCTGACGGCAACTGGAAGGCTTTCGACCCGGCCAATGCGCTGGCAGCCATGGAAGTGACCGCACTGGCCCAGTCCGGCTCACATCCACTGGCCTTTGCGGCCAGCGATCCCGACCGCATCATGCTGGTGGAAGACTCGGAGCTGGTGACTAATGGCGAACTCGACGGCTTAGTCCATCGTCTGACCTGGCATGACGGCCAACTTTGGGTTGCCGGTGACTTCGCTCTTGTTGGTCGCGACCCGGCCAGACTTGCAACCTGGGACGGCGACAGTTGGCAGGCAGCACCCGGCGGCGAACCTGATGGCCCGGCCATGGCCCTGCTATCGACCGCAGAAGGCCTTTATGTCGGCGGCCAGTTCGACCAGATCGGCGGCATAGACGCCGAAAGCGTCGCCCGCTGGGACGGCCAGGAATGGCAAGCCTTTAGGCGGTGAGAATCTTCATCGTATTGGTGCCGCCGAGCACACCAATCTCGTCGCCCATGGTCATCAGCACGCGATCGCCGGGCTGAATCAGGCCGGCCTCCAGCACATGCCTTACCGCCGCCCGCGCCAGTTTCGGCGCAGCCATCGCTTCGGGCGCAAAAAACAGCGGCTGTACGTGCTGAAACAGGCGCATCTTTCGAAGCGTCGCCCGATTCGGGCTCAAACCCACGATCAGCGCAGGTGAGCGCACCCGGCTCAGCCACTGGGCGGTTGACCCCGATTCGGTCAACGCGATGATGGCCTGCACCGGCACCTTGTTGGCGGTAATCATGGCGGCCATGGCAATGGCCTGATCGATGCGCTCGGCGCGCACGTTCAGCATCCGCGACGGCACATGGGCCTGAACATGGCGCTCGGCCCCTTCGCAGATGCGGGCCATGGCCTCGATCACCCGGGCCGGATGTCTGCCAACGGCGGTTTCGGCCGACAGCATCACTGCATCGGTGCCGTCGATCACCGCGTTGGCCACATCCAGCACCTCGGCCCGCGTCGGGATCGGGCTTTCGACCATGGACTGCATCATCTGGGTGGCGGTAATCACCGGCCGGTTCTGGGCCAGCGACATCGCGATGATGCGCTTCTGCAGGCCAGGCAATTCGGCCTCGCCGATTTCCACGCCCAGGTCACCGCGCGCCACCAGCACCGCATCGGATGCCTCGATCACCGCTTCCAGGTTCTCGATCGCCTCGGTGCGCTCGATTTTCGACACCAGCGCCGCAGTGCCGCCGGCCTTTTGCAAGAGCGCCCGCGCCTGCTCGATATCTTCGGCGCTGCGCGGAAACGACACGGCCAGATAATCCACCTGCCATTCGGCAGCGCGTTCGATATCGGCGGCGTCGGCTTCCGACAGCCCCGGAATCGAAAGGCCACCGCCGCGCAGGTTCAGGCCCTTACGGTCCGACAGGTGACCAGCGGTCAGCACGGTACAGTGAATCTCATCGCCAACCACCTTCTCAACCCGCATCGCCATCAGGCCATCATCAAGCAGCAGCTCGCTGCCGGGCCGCACGTCCCTGGCAAGCCCAAGGTAAGCGACACCAACCCCTGTGCGATCGCCCGGCGGCGGATTTTCGCGCGCGTACAGAATGAATGACTGACCGGCCTCCAGCGCCACCCGCGCCTCACGGAAACGCTCGATACGAATTTTCGGCCCGGCCAGGTCACCCAGCACCGCCACATCGGTATCCAGTTCCCGCGCCACCGCGCGCACCATCCGTATGCGGCGGGCATGGGTGTCGGGGTCGCCGTGCGAGAAATTCACCCGCACCACATCGCAGCCAGCCAGGATCAGCTTCTCCAGCACCTCCGGCTCGTCGGTGGCCGGGCCCAGTGTCGCAACAATCTTCGTTCTACGATTCATGGCTACAGTTTATACGCCCCAATTGATGATCAGAGACATGACTGCTACCTGATAAAGTGACAGTCCTAAGCGTGAATCATGAATCGAGAAAACGAGCGTGCGAATAGCGGTTGTCGGTAGCGGCATGGCCGGGCTTGCCGCGGCACATGGCTGCAGCGCCCTGGGACATTCAGTCACGCTGTTTGAATCACAGGCCAGCCATGGCATGGCCGCCCACACCCTGGAAATCGATGGCGGGCGCGTGGATATCCCGCTGCGCGTGATGGGCGAGGGTCCGTGGGATGAAACCCTGGCCCTGGCCAGGTCGGTTGGCGTTGACAGCTTCGCCACCGAGGTCCGTCTTTCCTGCTCCCTGATCGGTGGTGAAACCTGGATGCGCAGCCGCTACATGCCGGTCACCGGCTGGCCGATGGTGGGCAGCTGGCGATACCTGGGATTGAACAGCCTGCGGTGCAGTATCGGCATGGCCCGCCTGATGCTGGCCGCACGCATGCTAGGCCGCGATGAGCGCGACAGACCGCTGACCGAGTTCCTCGCCCGGCACGATCCGGACCGACTGTTCTGGCGCGGTGTGATGTTGCCGGTGCTGGGCACGATCTGCACTTGCAAGGAGCAGCAGTTGAACGACTGGCCTGCCGGTCAACTGCTCTCGTTGCTTGACAGCATTTCCCGCCAGGGAAGACTGCGGCGTTTGACCGGGGGCACAGCGCGCCTGGCCGAAGCACTGGCCGAAGGCTCCAGTCTGATCGCCGGCGCCGCTGTGAGCCTGGCCAGGGAAGACCAGCAGGGCGTGCTGGTCGCTGTGCAGGGCCAGGCGCCGAAGCGCTTCGACCGGGTCATCGTGGCCACTCAGGCCAATCAGCTCGACTTTCTGGATGAAACACAGTTCGGCGACGAACGCGACTACCTGGCCAGAATCCCCTATGTGGAAGGCGAACTGGTTGTGCATCGCGACCAGCAGGCAATGCCGTGCCGGGAAAGTGACTGGACAGCGCTCAATTTACTGACAGACCCGGATCTCGATCAGTCCATGTTTACGGTCTGGGTGAATGCGGTCGAGCCCAGCCTGGCCGGCAAGGCGCCGGTTTTCCAGAGCTGGGACCCGATTATTGAGCTGGACCCGGACCAGGTGATTAGCCGCATCCCGTTGCAGCGGGCCGTGGTCAACCCATCCAGTCTGGAAGTGCCGGAGACGCTGCGACGCTGGCACCAGCAGCCAGGGCGACGGGTTTTCTACTGCGGCGCCTGGGCTCACGAAGGCGTGCCACTGCTGGAAACCGCGGTGCGTTCGGCAAAGGCTGTGGTCGAACAGATCCGACTGGCAGCCGAGTAAAAGCCACCGGCTATTGCGCCAGCCAGGCCAGGCGACGTACTTCCAGATCCGCTTCGAAGGCCTCACCGTAGGCGACCACCGCCACGGACCTGAGGCGGCTGGTATCCAGCGGGCGGTTCAGGCTTCGCCCCTCGAAGGCCGACCACGGTATGTCGATATCGCCCCACTGGTCGGTCAGCTCCAGCCTGGCTCGATAGTAGGCCCAGGGACGGCGAGTGTCGGCGGTGCGCAGGTGCAGGTAGTACGCGCCCGGTTTCAACGCGCGGGCGTTGACCCGCAGCCCGGCATGGGCACTCGCGTCGAACAGCTGCCCGCGCGCGTCCAGGGGCAATCGCACCTGAATGAAGCCGCCGTTGTTTTCCAGCCGCACCTGTCCGGACATCGCCAGCACGGTTGATCCATCAACCTCGCGGTAACCGGCCTGCATGTCGGAAAGCCCACCCATGACACGGTCGGTGAAACCCTGCCAGCTACTGCCCAGCGCTGAACGTTCGCCGCTGAAGTCATCAATCAGCATGTTGTTTTCTCCTGCCACCGGTGAACTGCTCAACAGCATCACCAGGCAGGCGGCCACCCATCGTTTATGCATTCCGCAAACTTAACCGAACGCATGCAACAAAGGGTGAGTGCAGTCCAGTCCGCTTCAGCGGCTGCCGGACTGCATGCGCTCACCCCGGGCCTGGAGGTCTCGCCAGGGGTCAAATCCGTCGTTGTTGGTCATCAGGTAGGTTCCATCAGCCATGCGCCAGGCATTGCGATAGTGCATCGGCAGCTCCACCGGCTGGCGACTGACCGGGTCAACCCAAGTCTGAACTTCGCGCATGGTCTGGCTGAACTGCTGGCTGGATCGATCCATACTGTCGATCCTGCTGTTGTAGCTGTCTCGATTGAGCTGACCGATGTAATTGATAGTGTCCATGCGGATCTGGTGGCGCTCGCGCTCTCCTTCGATTCGGGTGCGGTTCAGTCCGGCGAAGAAGCGGCTGACCTCGTCGGCATAGGCCGGGTCCATGCTCAGGGTACTGGCGAAGACCTCCAGTCGATCAAAGTCCAACTGGCCGGCTGGCGCCCGCGCGGTGAACATCGGCAGCGTTGCCCCGGTCAGCGACGCCATCTGAAAGTCGGGACCGGCACCGTAGCTGGACATATGCATGGAGAATTGCATGAAAATCACACCGGTGGTCAGCACTTCCCGAAACTCCACACCATTTTCCTGGTAGCCGAGCAGCAAACGACCGGCCTCGGCTCGATTGTGGTAATGCATCCCGTCCATTCCCGGCATGGTTGGCAATGCTGCCACCAGGGCCTGGCTGGTCTCCGGATCGACTTCAAAATCCAGCACCCGTGCTCCGGGGCGATGATGATCAATCCAGGCCTGAAAGTACTCGCGCAGGGACGCGAAAGTCCAGTCTGGACAGCCGTTCGGGTCCGGCCTGGAGTCGCCCATATTGCTTTGGTTTGCGATCCAGCCTTCGGCCGGCAAGATCTGCATCCGCTCGCGGCCGTCGGCCGAGAACGCTTCCCACTGGATCTGCTGCATGCGCAACTGGCACAGAGTGTCGGCCCAGTTCACCGCGCCGCGGTCCTGCCAGTCGACTGGCACCATCAGAGTCATGGCAACCATGTCGCGGCCGAAGAAGCCTGGATCGCGGATCTGCACCTGGCGCAGGCGCAGTACATCGTTCGGTACGCCCTGGTAAACCGTCCAAGACTGGGGCTGACTGTCGTCCAGGATCACGGGATTGGAGACTTGACCAGTTGGCGATGAGTCAGCGGATTCACCGCAAGCCGCCAGCCCGACCAGCGCTGCGATGAACGTGGCCGGCAATATTCTCCTGAAACCCCGCATTACCAGCCACCTCTTTGCGCCTGTGGCTGGCCCTGGACATGACCCTGATTGGCGCTGAACTGAGCGCTCATCTGGGCCATGTAGTCCCAGGCCTGCAGGCCGCCACGGTACCAGTAAACCTGGGAGTAACCGGCATTGATGGCGCGCAGCGCAGCGTTGTAGCTCATCCAACAGTGAATGCTTGAGCAATACAGCACCAGTGGTGCGTCCTTGCGACCGCCGGTCAGGCCTTCAAGCTGGCGCTCGAATTGTTGCTGGGTGCGATCATTGAACGAGCCGCCGGCTGAAGCCGCCACTGCGTCAACCGCGTTCGGTAGGCGCTGGTGGCTGCCCAGTACATCAAGCACGATCGCGCCACTTTGCCGATTGTTCAGCAGCTGCAGTAATTCGGGGGTTGTAATGACCCGACCGCCGGGAATGCTGGTTGGCGTCGGCCCACCGAGATCCCCGTTCTTGAGGCTGGTCTGGGCTGGCACACCCATTTCCTGCAGCTCCATTTGCATCAGCTGCTCCAGCGGATTCGGCCGGGATGAACCCTGCGATGGCCATTGGCCCCGCTGCTGAGGCGGCTGCTGCGGTTGCTGGGGCCATTGCCCCTGCAGCTGCGGCCACTGCCCTTGCGGCTGTTGTTGCTGCGGTTGCTGCTGTCGCTGGCCAAAACTATCCTGGGCAGCAGCCACAGGAAGCATCGCCAAACCGACACATATCAACAAAGCTTGACTTGAAATACGGCACATGCTGTTTCTCCCGAACATTTTCTAAGGGGCTTGTCAAATAACGCGCCAAGCGCCAGGATTTCGGATCAAGCTCAGGGCTTCCTTGGTTCATGTTCCTTTCATGTACGCGTAAACAGCCCTTCATGTTGTTGAGTCGCTCGGTTCAGGTTTACGCAGGTATGCTGGACTAACATGTATCGCCGACGTCTGATTTACTCTCTGGGTGCGCTCCTGGCCATCATCGTGGCCCAGAGCGTGATCGCCCTTTGGGCGTTCGACTCGGTCAGCCGGCAAATCAATCACAGCCGCACGTCGCAACAGATGCTGGCCGAACTGCTTGAATTTCGTGCCGACTCAAAGCGCCTGAAAGTCTGGCTGGCCGAGTACCTGATTACCGAAAAGCGCGATACCGCCCCCCGCGACGAGCTGTTCGGCCGCATGATTAACCAGCTCGACCGCCTGCAAGCCCTCGACGATGGGCACTCAGCCTATCCGCAGGCGGCCGCCAACACTGTCGACCATCTGGACGACATCACCCTGCTGCGCGGCAATGTCGAAAGCCTGAAGCTGGCCCTGCAAACCCGCGAAATCAATCGCCTGGAAAGCGATGCCGAGCGCTGGCAAACCCTGATGGAACTGTTTGACAAGTTCCAGGGCACCGACATTGCCGAACTGGTCGACGCGCTGGTCAAGCTGCAGCAGGATCGTACCAACCAGGCTGACGCCGCGGCCCGACAGGCAATGCGCCTGACCTTTGCCAGCTTGCTGGCGTCGGTTGCGCTGGCGCTGCTGCTGTTTTTCGCCCTGAGCGTGCGCCTGTCGCGACACCTCAACCAGCCCCTTGACCGACTGCTGGCCGGCACCGACCGGGTGGCCAGCGGCGATTACAGCCAGCCGATTGCCGAAACCGGTGCTAGCGAATTCGCCAAGCTGGCCCGTCGCTTCAATCGCATGGCGGCCGCCGTCCAGCGGGCCGAAGCTCGCCAGCGCCAGCTTCAGGACGCGACCGAGGACCGAGTCCACGAGCGCACCGCGCAGCTCGAAGAAGTGGTCAATCAGCTACAGCAGGCCGAAGCTCGCCAGCAGCGCTTCGTGATGGACATTTCGCACGAGTTGCGCACGCCCACCACCACCATCCTCGGGGAAGCCGAACTGGCCCTGCGCACCAGCGCCGATGATGACCCGCGTCGCCCAGGCCTGGAGCACATCGTCGATTGCTGTCGCCAGCTTGCTTCGAGAATCGAAGACTTGCTGATGCTGGGGCGCGGCCACCATGCACTGGTTTCGGTACGCCTGAGCAGCCACTCGGTTGATGCAGTCTACGCCCATGTCGGTGCACGGATTCAGGCCCAGGCCGCCCATCATCCCGTCAGTCTCAAAACCAGTCGTTTGGTATCAGGCCTCGACAGCACGCGCTGGACTTTGCTGGTAGACCTGGAAAAGCTGGACCTGGTGTGCCGCATCATCACCGAGAACGCGCTCCAGTATCGCTGCGACTCCGACCAGCTTGCATTGACCGGAAAGGTGGTCGAGGAGCAGCTGCAAATCGAACTGATTGACCAGGGCCTGGGTCTGAAACCCGACGAGGTTGACCAGCTGTTCCAGCGTCATTTCCGCGGCCGGCTGGCTCGTGCCGAACGGCCCGACGGCCTGGGCATCGGCTTGCCCATTGCCCGCAGCCTGATGCGGGCTCACGATGGCGACATCCAGCTGTTGCCGAACACGCCGCGTGGTGCGCGCGTGCTCCTCACCCTGCCCTGCTTTGAGCCGGAGGAAGCGGATTGAAAATCATCATTGTTGAAGACGACCCTCGTGTCGGTGACTTTCTGCGCCGCGGCCTGGATGCCGAAGGCCACAGCACCGAGCTGATCAGCGATGGCCGCGAGGCCCTGGCTTTTATTCGCCAGGCTGAACCGGATCTGGTTATTCTCGATCGCATGCTGCCGGGCGTGGACGGCGTTCAGCTATGCACGGAGATTCGCAGCCTGGGTCTGCCGTGTCGCATTCTGATGCTCTCAGCGCTGGCCGAGGTCGAGGATCGGGTCAAGGGTTTGCGCAGCGGCGCCGACGACTATCTGGCCAAGCCTTTTCACCTGGAAGAATTGCTGGCCCGTATCGACGCGGTCATGCAGCGCGACCGGCAGCCGCAGGCCCAACACAACACGCTCAGCTACGACAACCTGGTCATGGACATGGACCGCTACACCGTCAGCCGCGCCGGCCAGCCACTGAAGTTCACTGCCAAGGAACTGAAGATCCTTGAGCTTTTGATGCGAAACGCCGAGCGGGTGCTCAGCCGCGAACGCATTCTCAACCAGGTCTGGGGGCTGAACGAAGACCCGCTGACCAACGTGGTCGATGTGTACATGGCCAGGCTGCGTAAGAAAATCGATGCCGAAGGCCAGACCCGCCTGATCCATACGCGGCGCGGGTTGGGGTATGTCTTGTCTTCGACCAGCAGCTGAGCAATGACCCCGGCCGCGTTGGGCCGGGCTACAGCTTGGCGCCCGACTGACACAGTGGGGTCGCGACGCAAAGGCAAAAAAACCGGCCATCGCAAGGATGGCCGGTTTCCTTCCACTGAAGCAATCGCAAACTTCAGCCAGTGAAGGGCAGCGATGAATGGTGCAGCACGATCCGCAGATCACCATCATCAAAGCGCTGGAAGCCCCAGGTCTTGTCGACCTTGGTCGTGTTGCCGTCCGCATCGGTCAGCATCACATGTCCCATGGTCAGGGCCATTTCACCGTTGATCACCACGCCGGCGTTCTCGATCTGGAACGATTCCCAACCTTTCAGGGCAAACCCGGGGTCGCCAAGCCGGTCGTTGCCGCCGACAAAGTAGGAGAGCGCATAGTCTTTCTGGTTACGGAAAGTGTGCTCGCCGCTGGCCAGCGTGGGCTTGAACAGGACGGGTCCATGCTGGAAGGCATAGGCAGTTTCCAGCACCGACCGTGCCGTTTGCTGAGCCTTTTCCAGACCGCCGTAGTTGAAATCCTGGCTGATCTGAATCAGCGCCTCTCCCCAGGCCTGCTGGGCTGCCAGCACCTCTGCCTCGGTAATCTTGTTGCGATCCCCGTAACCCGCCATGGCCGAATGGCTCAACAGCGCAGCGCCAACAGCAGCAGCCAGCAAACAAATCTTGGTACGCATGTCTTTGACCTCCTCTAGCAAAGTGATTGGTTCATCGCCAGCCCGGAACATCCGGAGCACCTCTGCGACGGTGAACAGACTAAAGGTCGGACATTAAAGCGCTCGATCGGTAACGGTTAACCGGCCCTGAGCGCTGGATTAAAACAACATGAAAGGCAGTATTCAGAGTTAAACAAATGCAACCCAGCGACCGGCGAACAATACCGCCACCCACAAGATCAGTGGGCTGGACTGCACTCAGCCGCGAAGCCAGCCGCGGCCGCGCGCCAGGTAAGAAAACCAAAGCAGCCCGATGCCGACGGAAAAAATCACCAGCGGAAACGGCAAGGCAGCCGCCGCACCAATGCGGCCGATGGCATTCATCACGAACAGCACGTAAACAAACTGCACGATCACGAACGTCAGCGACACCAGAAATGCGTGAACCGCCCAGGCCCGGCGAAGGACCAGGCCGATGGCCCCGGCCAGCCCGGCGAAAACGGCCGCTCCATAGACCACGAACAGCCAGGTGGGACGAGCCAGAAACAACTCTCGCTCGGCTTCGCTCATTGCCCTCAGAGCCTCGTCGCTGGTCAGCGGGTCCATCACAAAAGCCAGCACCCCGAACAGCATCCACAGCAATGCGACTACCGCAGCTGCCCAATACCAGCGAGGAACCACGTCAGCGCTCCGGCTTGACGAACTTCAGCGTCATCCGATGCGATTCTCCGATCGCCTCGTGCCGGGCGCGCTGCTCATCCGGATCACCATTTTCATGAACCATCAAGGTCGGTGGCAGACGCCAGACAGACTCCTCGACCGTGGGCTGATCAGCCGGGTTCTCATTGACCGCGCTTTCGCCGGCCAACTCAAACCCCGCGGCTTCAGCACGGGCAACAACGAACGATTTCTTCAGATAGCCAAACGTGCCATTGGCCCAATCATCCGGCATGTCCTCGCGCGCTTCGTGCTGGACCACGCCCAGCACACCGCCGGGCCTCAGTACCGCGTAGGCATCAGCAAAACTCTGGTCCAGGAAGTCATCGACACCTTCGTTCTGAAACCGGGCCAGGTTCTGAAGAATGCGGATGAACAGCACCGCATCAGCCGTGCCCTGCAGTTCCTCCGGCAGATCGCCCAGCCAGAATGCAGCCACCGGCGCGCAGTCGACGAAACACATTTCACCGGCATTGTTGGCAAAGGTTTCCGGCCAGGCCGGCAGACCGGCAAGAAACTCTTCGCTGACCCAGTCGAAGTGCGGGAACAATGCCAAAGGATAGTTTGCCGCAATCAGCTTGCCTTCTTCGCCCAGGAACGGCAGCAGGATGCGCGTGTACCAGCCACCGCCCGGCAGGGCCTCGACCACGGTCATGCCGGGCTCGATGCCGAAGAAATTCAAGGTCTCATACGGGTTGCGGTAGGGAAAACGCGCCTGAATACTCGGCGCCTGCTCCGCAAGCACCCTGGCCAGACGATTCTCCTCCGGCTCAGGTTCCGGGGCGGCCGGCTCCGGCGCTACCTCGGGCGCGGTTTCCTCAGAGACTTGCTCAAGTTCGGCCGGCTGGTCGGCAGGTTGGCACCCCACCATCAGCAACAGGAACAACACCAAAACGATGTGTTTCATCTCCAGACCCTCCATGATGTGGAACCCCATTATCGACCTCCACCTTTACAACAGCAAGCGGGGGCTTACGGGGCGGAAGGCCGGCCAAGGGCCGGCTTGTGCCGCGATGCGAGATCACGCGGCCAACGCTACCACTGCCAGCACGGCAAACACGACGATCAGCGCAATTGAACGACGGACGGTGAGTTTTGGATCGTGTTCTGGAATAAACATGACGGCATGCTCCGTTTGAGAGATATCTGCGAAAAGATGATAGGTTGCTATTTAGGACCAGTTGCTTATTGCAACCTATAGCGCAGAATATCGCAAAAGGTTGCAAAGCGCAACCTATTTTGTCAAACTGGGCAGCATGAGCCGGCCAAACGTCTTTCAAACAAACTGCCCCATTGCCCGCGTCACCGCCGTGATCGGCGAGGCCTGGACCCTGATGGTGCTGCGCGAGGCCTTTCTGGGCACCCGACACTTCAACGACTTCGAACGCCAGCTGGGCATTGCCCGCAACATCCTGTCCGATCGTTTGAAGAAACTGGTGGAAGCCGGCCTGATGCAGCGCCAGCCATCGGCGACCGACAAACGCGCCGTGGAATATCGCCTGACTGAACCCGGCCGCGCCCTGTATCCAGTATTGATCGGCCTGACCCAATGGGCCAGTCAATACTTGTGCTGTGGCGAATCCGCCCTGCGCTTTATTGACCGCGCCACCGGCCAGGACATCGCCCCCTTGTCAGTCCAGAGCCAGGACGGCCGCGCCCTGGGCCTGAAAGACATCGCCATGGTCCCCGGCCCCGACGCCGACCAGGCGATGGAAGAGCGCTTCGAGGCTGCAAGTCGGGCTGCCCAGGGCTAAATCCGCCCCAACCCACCCTTTTCCGTTTTCCCTTTCCCCGCCGTTAGTGCAGAATGACCTGCAACGAAGCACTCCGGGCGGGGGACCCCGTGAACAAGCTCGAACTTTCCGAACGCGACATCTGCACCAAATTCATTCTGCCGGCCCTGCAGCGGGCAGGCTGGGATATTCAAATGCAGGTTCGCGAGGAGTTCGAGATTTCCAGGGGCCGCATCATCGTGCGCGGCAAGATGGTTCGGAAAGGCCGGCCCCGGCGCGCTGACATCGTGTTGTGCTACAAGCCCAACCTGCCCATTGCCGTCATCGAAGCCAAGAGCAACCGCCGCAGCCAGGGCGCCGGCATGCAGCAGGCCCTGGACTACGCCGAGCGCCTGAACCTGCCCTTCGCCATCAGCTCCAACGGCGACGGTTTCGTGCTGCACGATCGCAGCGGCCACAGTGACCAGACCGAAACCACCCTTGGCCTGAACGAATTCCCCAACCCCGACGAACTCTGGGCTCGCTACCGCCGCTGGAAAGGCCTGGACCCGGCCGCCGAGCAGGTCGTACTGCAGGACTACCACGATGACGGCAGCGGCAAGAAACCGCGCTACTACCAGCTCAACGCCATCAACGCCACGATCGAGGCCATTGCCAAAGGCCAGGACCGCATTCTGCTGGTCATGGCCACCGGCACCGGCAAAACCTACACCGCCTTCCAGATCATCTGGCGCTTGTGGAAAGCCGGCCAGGCCAAACGCATTCTGTTCCTGG
>SKQI01000183.1 GCA_007119095.1 Wenzhouxiangella sp.
CTTGTGCGGCCTCGCACTGCTGCTGGGCTCGGGGCTGGCCATGGCTGCCGGCAAATATGGCAACCTCGACCAGTCCGGTAGCAACGTGTTTGACCGTGCCTCGCTGCAGCGCGGTGCCGCCCTGTTTGCCAACTACTGCATGGGCTGTCATTCGATTCAGTTCATGCGTTATCAGCGTCTGACCGAAGACCTGGGCCTGAGCGAGGAAGAGGTGATTGAGTTCCTCGCATTCGGCGACCAGGAGCTGGCTGACTACATGACCGCGGCGATGCGCTATGAAGACGGCGAGGCATGGTTCGGAAAGGCGCCCCCGGATCTGAGTCTGACAGCCCGTTCGCGAAGCCCTGACTGGATCTATACCTTTCTACGCAGCTATTACCTCACCGATGAGGGCTGGAGTAACACGGTTCTGGAAAATCCGGCCATGCCGCACGTGATGTCGGACCTGCAGGGAGTGCAGCGAGCGATTACCGAGACGCGTGAAGTGAACGGTGAAATGCGTACGGAAATCATCGCCCTCGAGCTCGACCGGGCTGGCAGCTTGTCAGCCTCGGAGTATGACGCCGTTGTTCGCGACATCGTTGCCTTTATGGAATATGTTGCAGAGCCGGCCATTTTGGTGCGGCAACGGGTGGGCATCTGGGTGATGCTCTTCCTCGCGCTGTTTACTTTCATTTCTTATCTGCTTTACCAGGAGTACTGGAAGGACGTCAAGAAATGAGGTTGGCTGTTGCTGACTCATCCCACGACTAGAAGGAGGGCAAAGGGCCATGATGGCATTGTATTCTTCCGAGAACTGCCTTGATTGCCATCGCGTCCGTTTCGTGTTGGCCGAGAAGGGAATCAACGTGGAGATCATCCACGTTGAGCAAGACCGTGCTGCGACTGCCGATTTGGCTGAGCTCAATCCCTATGGCGAAACACCTACCCTGGTCGATCGCGACATGGTGTTGTACGGGACCTGGGTCGTTGCAGATTACCTCGACGAGCGTTATCCGCATCCTCCCTTGATGCCGGTCGATCCGGTCTCCCGTTCGCGGCTCAGACTGGCCATGTATCGGATGTATCGAGACTGGATTGACGCCGGCCGCATCATCGAGACGTCTGGGGGGGAGAAGAAAGTCAACGCAGCGCGCAAGCAGCTGAAGGATAGCCTGCTAGCGTCTGACGATCTGTTCGGTTTGACGCCCTTCTTGCTGAACGATGAGCTGTCCCTGGTCGATTGCGCGCTCACCCCACTGCTGTGGCGGCTTCCAGCTTACGACATCGATTTGCCGACGCGGTCTGCGCCCAACATCAATCGCTACATGGAGCGCATGTTCAAGCGCAACTCCTTTCAGCGCAGCTTGACCGAAGTCGAGCGACTGCTGCGTGAGGCGGAATAAATGGAAATGGTCGCCAGTCGACCTTACCTGATGCGTGCTCTGCACGAATGGATTGTTGACTCTGGCTGTACCCCGCATCTATTGGTCGATGCCGACTTCCCGGGATTGGAAGTGCCGGACAGCGCTTGCAAGGATGGTCAGGTCGTGCTGAATGTCAGCCCCAGTGCTGTGCGTGATCTGGTTATGGACAACATGCTGGTCAGCTTCGTGGCGCGATTTGGAGGCGTGTCGCGGGGGGTTTCGGTGCCCGTTGCTGCGGTCAAGGCGATTTATGCTCGTGAAAACGGGCGGGGAATGGTCTTTCCGGAGGAAGAAGGTCTGGAGCAGGCGGATTCCACCCCCACTGGCACGGAATCCGGCGGCGATGATGATGATCCGGGTAGGCCCCGTCTGAGGGTTGTCAAGTAGTCAGTCCCCCTCGATCAGCCGGCCCCCATCGTCTCGCTCGGCACTGATCTGAATCAGGCGCCGTCCCAGCATGATCAATTCACCATGGCGTCGGGCCCCGCCGTCCGGGCTGAAATCGAATCGGTAGACTCGGCGGAGCCGCAAGGTATCCTGATCTCGTTGGGGCCATAGCGATGCCAGTGCAACTGTCTGGTCCAGAAGCTGCCACCCCTGGCGCTGGCAAAAAGTCCGCGCTCGATCACGCGCGAGTTCGCGCGCTTGCAGTGACCAATGCCACCACAGAGCGGCCGCTGCAAGCAGCAAAATCGCGCCAAGCGCGCCGTCGAGCCCGCCAGTCAAGATCGTGCCTTCAGCAAAACATAGACGGCGCCCGTGCCACCGTCATGACGCGGTGCCGAGGCAAAAGCGCAGACTGCTTCCGTGCGCGTGAGCAGCCGTGCAGTCAGCCGCTTCAGGCGTGGTCCATCCGGGCCGGAGCGCAAGCCCTTGCCGTGGATAATCTTGACGCAGCTAAGGCCGTCGCGGCGGGCGGCGGTCAGGAAGGCCCTGATGCTGCCTGCGGCTGCCTCGGTGTTCATTTGATGCAGGTCAATCTCGTCTTGCACGCGCCAGTGCCCCCGCCGGAGTCGAGTCAGGATACGTCGCTGCAGGCCGGGGCGAAGCCAGGTCAATTCTTCTCCGGTCTCCACGGCCTCGAAATCGATCGGGCCATGGGCAATTTCGTCCATGACCATTGCCTCGTCAAGTTCACGCTGTCTGGGACGGGCTGATGGGCGCGGCGGGGCGGTTCGCGCGCGCTGGCCCTGGATTCGGCGGACATTGCCGATGCTGGACCGAAACAGATCGCGCTCGTCGTCTTCAATACTCATCGATGTTCGCTCCAGTATTGTTCGGCAGGGCGGGTAGACGTGCTGTCAGGCTCCCGGGCCATTGTGCACAAAAAGGCTGCGTTTGATCTGCATTCCGTCCTGATCAATGGCTGTATAGTTACGGCTTTCGCAGAGACTATTCAATCATGCATGTTCTCATAGCCAACGATGACGGGGTGTATGCGCCCGGCATTCGATTGCTTGCCGACCGGCTGGCAGAACACAGCGATAGAGTGACCGTCGTCGCTCCTGATCGCGATCGTTCGGGCGCCAGTAACTCATTGACCCTTGATCAGCCGATTCGCGTTGAACAGCAGGACGATGGCCGCTACAAGGTCTACGGCACGCCGACGGACTGTGTTCATGTGGCGATCACGGGCCTGCTCGAAGACGAGCCCGACATGGTTGTTTCCGGCATCAATGCCGGCGCCAACCTGGGTGATGATGTGCTGTACTCCGGCACTGTGGCCGCTGCCATGGAGGGTAGGTTTCTCGGCCTGCCGGCAATGGCGGTTTCGTTGGTGTATGGCCGCAAAGGGCCACGTCATTATGAGAGTGCTGCCGAGGCGGCCAGTATTCTGATGAAGCAGTTGGTGGCAGAGCCGCTCCCTGCCGACACCATTCTCAATGTCAATGTCCCGGATTTGCCTTGGTCCGAGATTAAGGGGTTTGAAACCACCAGGTTGGGTCATCGCCATCGGTCGGAAAACGTGATTCCCCTGGAAGACCCACGCGGGCGACGCTTTTTCTGGGTCGGGCCGCCGGGAGATGAGGAAGACAATGGGCCGGGGACAGACTTCAATGCGATTCGACAGGGCTTTGTCTCGGTGACCCCGATTCACGTTGACCTGACCCGTTATCAGGCACTCGATCAGGTCAGTCACTGGATCGAGCGGCTGAATCAGACCGAGAGCGAGGACAGGGTCGATCAGTGATGGTGGCTCGGGAGTTGCAGGGCATTGGCATGACGTCGGAAAAGACGCGCCGTCGCCTGGTCGAGCGCCTGCGAGAAAAAGGCATCTCTGAGTCAGCCGTGCTCGAGGCCATGGCCGAAACGCCCAGACACCTGTTTGTGGACGAGGCCCTTTCTTCCCGAGCGTATGAAGATTCAGCTCTTCCGATTGGTCGTGGCCAGACGATTTCTCAGCCCTATGTGGTGGCGCTGATGACGCAGGCAGCCGTCAACGGCAAGCGTCCGGAAAAAGTCCTGGAGATAGGGACCGGGTCGGGTTATCAGTCTGCTGTGCTGGCCAGGCTCTCGGACCGAGTCTTCACTACAGAACGCATTGGTGAATTGGCGCGTTCAGCTCGTCAACGATTTCATCGCCTTGGCCTGCACAACATCTATGTCCGGCACTGCGATGGTCTTGCTGGATGGCCCAGTCAGGCCCCGTTTGACGCCATTGTTGTGACTGCTGGGGGTGTGGTGCCCGAAACATTGCTGGATCAGCTCGCTGAGGGTGGTGTCATGGTTGCTCCGGAGCAAACCGGGGGGCATCAGCGGCTTATCGCAACGACCAGGGCCGGTTCCGGGGTTTTGCGCGAGGATCTGGGGGCGGTCATTTTCGTGCCGCTGCTTGAAGGAGTTGAGTAGTGCCAATGAAAGGGGCAGGCATGCGTGGTGCTGGGTGCAAACTCGTTCACGGCCGAGCGGCCGTGAAGTTGCTTGCGCTGGCCCTGGTGTTTGCCTGTTTCGTGCTGCCGGCATGCGCGCCGCGTCAGCCGGCACCGGTAGAGCAGCGGTCGCCAGGTCAGCGTCCGCCGCCAGTGCAGCGGCAACCCGCACCGCCGGTTTACGAAGTCCAGCGCGGGGATACCTTGTATGCCATTGCTTTTCGCTACGGCCTTGACTGGCGAAGAGTGGCTGAATGGAACCGGATTGATGCCCCTTATACCATTCGCCCCGGCCAGGAGCTTCGTTTAAGCGAGCCGCCTGCCGCCGTTGCCAGTCGGCCTGTATCGCCACCGGTAGAGCGTCCTCCGGCGCCAGCCTCGCCACCGGCTCAGCGGCCAGCGCCACAACCGGCCCCCTCATCAGCTCCTGCGACTGAGCCGGAAACGCCGCCACCAGCGCCAGCGGCGCCCGCGCCGGCCTCTGGAGCACAGGCCGCCACTCGCAGGGTCGCCGGGCTCGACTGGCAGTGGCCGACAGAAGGAAAGGTGCTGCGGCCTTTTGATCCGGCTGCCACCCGCAGGGGGCTGGGCATTGCTGGGCGGGTGGGGCAACCGGTCTATGCCGCTGCCGATGGTGAGGTGGTTTACAGCGGGACGGCATTGATTGGTTACGGTGAGCTGATCATCCTCAAGCACTCGGAAAGCATGCTGTCCGCCTACGGTCACAATGATCGGCGACTGGTCGAGGAGGGCGAGCGCGTTCGTCGTGGTCAGCCAATTGCGGAAATGGGCATGAATGAGCGCGACGACGAAATCCTGCACTTTGAAATCAGACGCAACGGCCAGGCAGAGGACCCCCTGCGTTTTCTCCCACCCGGAAATTGAGCCAGCGCAAGCCCTCATCACAACCCCGGCGTTACATTAGACCCATGGGCATGTGGTTCTGGTCCTGCCGCCAGGCAGAGCATTGCCCGAATTCAACCGGTTGAGGCTTAACCCCGGGTTCGACCCAGGCTCGGTCGCTTGTGCTAGGGCAAATACATTTTGCTGCAAGCGATTGCTTGATGCGCGCCCTGTCTGCAGCCCTGAATGTGGTCCAGGTAGCTGCCGGGTTGATGACTTTCCTCGGAAGGGAACTAACGAGCGTCAAACAGTGCTGAAAAGAGGTTGCCAGTGAAAGTTACCCGTTACACCGACTATGGACTCAGGGTTCTGATGTACCTGGCCGTGCAGAGCGAAGGTCGTTGCACCATCAGGGAAATATCCGAGGCGTACGGAATTTCCCGCAATCACCTGATGAAAGTGGTCCAGCAGTTGGCGGCGCTAGGCTATGTGGATGCTGTGCGCGGGGTTGGCGGTGGTATCAGTCTGGCACGTCGGCCTGAGCGCATTCGTCTGGGCGCGGTTGTGATGGCCATGGAGCCGGACATGGGGTTGGTGGAATGTATGCGCCCGGGGGGCTCCTGTGTGATCACCTCAGCCTGCCGTCTCGCCGGTGCGCTGGATGTCGCGCTCAAGGCTTTCATTGAGGCCCTTGATCAGGTAACGCTGGCGGATCTTGTCCAGCCGGCGGCAGCCGATAGTCTGCGCCTGTTGTTGAAGATCGATGATGCCAGCGTTGCAGTGGAGCATTGAGCTTTAGCCGTTTCGCAGTTTTCAAGTACGGACCACGCCGGAAGGTTGGCGGGGGTTTTGTAGACTAATTGTTCAGAAGGTTCGCTATCTAACCGATTTATCTTGATTTTATTGTTTGCTGGGTGCATGATTGCCGATGTAGGCCTGTCTTTTTCAAAAAAGAGGACGATTCATGCGTTTTCTCGGTCCAGCCCTGGTTTTGCTCATGCTTGGCGCCAATGCGTTTGGTGGTGAGGTGCAGAACCTGCGTGTCTGGGCAGGGCCTGACAGCACGCGCGCCGTTCTGGACCTGGAAGGTCGGGTCGAGTATCGCTTGTTCACCCTCGCCAACCCAACCCGCCTGGTCGTAGATATCGATTCCACGAGTATTCGCGGGGAGTTGCCGTTCAACCCGGAACGCGGCGGTGTTATCACCGGCGTTCGGCACGGTATTCGAAATGGCGTTGATCTGCGCGTGGTCTTCGACCTGCAGGGCTCGGTCAAACCGCAGAGTTTTTTGCTCGATCCGGCAGGTGAATATGGTCATCGCCTGGTCATTGACCTGATTCCTGAAAATGCCCAGACACCCGCAGAGCGGGTGCGAGAGGTGACCCGCTCGGCGCGCAACGGGCAACGTGAAATGATCGTCGCGATCGACCCCGGCCACGGTGGTGAAGACCCGGGGGCAGTCGGCCCGGGTGGGACCTTCGAGAAAGAGGTTACTCTCGCCATAGCCCGTGAGCTGGAGCGTCGAATCAACGAAATGTCAGGCATGCGCGCGGTGCTTATCCGAACTGGCGACTACTTTGTGCCGTTACAGGAACGCTACGATCGAGCCCGCCAGGCGCAGGCGGACCTTTTTCTGTCCATTCATGCCGATGCTTTCCGAGACTTTCGAGTGCGTGGCAGTTCCGTCTATGTCTTGTCAAGAAGCGGCGCCTCCAGCGAGGCCGCCAGGCTCCTGGCCAAGCGTGAAAACCAGTCAGACCTCATCGGTGGTGTGCGGCTGGATCGTGGAGACGACATGCTGAGCTCGGTGCTGCTGGATTTGTCTCAGAGCGCGGCACTGGAATACAGCAATAATGCGGCAGAAAAAATACTCGAGCAGTTGGGGGCGGTCGGTCGACGGCATCGCTCTCGCGTGGAACGTGCCAATTTCGTCGTGCTCAGATCGCCGGATGTGCCCAGTGTGCTCATCGAAGTGGGGTTCATCAGCAACCCGCAGGATGAGCAAAACCTGAATAATGCTGAACATCGCCGCCGTGTTGCCTCCGCTATCGCATCCGGGGTCAATGACCACTTCATGCGCACGGCACCACAAGGCACCTGGTTTGCTGCCAATCGCACGCGGGACCGGCATGTCGTCGAGCGTGGTGACACGCTGGGTGTGATTGCGCGTCGCTACCAGGTCAGCGTCAACCAGCTTCGTGAAGCCAACAATCTCAACGGTGATGTCATCCATCCCGGGGCGGTGCTGGTGATTCCTGCCGGGAGTTGAGGGGGGCGGGAAACCCGAGCAGCGTTGGGTCTCGGCGAACGGGCTTTAAAAAGTGTTCAAGCCGTCCTTGAGCAGTGAATTCCGCTACCGTTCGAGGCGGTGGCGAGGTCTTCAGCAAAATCTTCTGCCGATGACAACTTTCAGGCTTCCAGCTCGGAGTGATTGCCAGCACCTGCCGAGGCGCAATGCCGATCAGGCTGAGTTTTGCGGGCGTTGGCTTTTCAAAGCGTTTACCATTGGCGCTTGCTGATTTTTCAAGCCCCCCAAAGCACCAAGTTCGTTCATGCCTATTCGTCAGTTGCCCGAGCATCTTGTCAATCAGATCGCCGCCGGTGAGGTGGTCGAGCGTCCTGCATCCGTGGTCAAAGAGCTGGTGGAAAACAGTCTTGACGCGGGCGCCGGGCGCATCCGGGTCGAAGTCGAGCAAGGGGGAATGCGTCGTATCCGGATCAGCGATGACGGTGGAGGCATACCCGGCGAGCAGCTGCCGTTGGCGCTGAGTCCTCACGCCACCAGCAAGATCAGCTGCCTGGAAGACCTTGAAGGTGTGGCCAGTCTGGGCTTTCGTGGCGAGGCCTTGGCCTCGATTGCCTCAGTGGCACGGATGCGGATTGCCTCGCGATCGGCTGATGCCGACGCCGGCCATGAAATCGAAGCAGAGGGTGGTCAGGTCAGCGGCCCGCGCCCGGCCGGGCTGGCCGGCGGCACTGTCATCGAAGTACGTGATCTGTTCTACAACACGCCGGCCCGACGCAAGTTCTTGCGCACTGAGCGGACCGAATTCAACCATATCGATGAGTTGATCAAGCGCATGGCGCTGGCTAACAGCGAGGTCGCTTTTGAGCTGCATCACAATGGCCGCGCCGTGCGCCGCCTGCCGCCGGCCCAGGGCGAGGCAGGTGCGATCAGGCGGGTGGGCGATGTCTGCGGCAGCGCGTTTGTCGACGAGGCGCTGAGTCTGGAAAATGAACATGCCGGTTTGCGCTTGTCGGGCTGGATTGCCCGACCGAGTTTTTCCCGCAGTCAGGCCGATCTTCAGTTCTTCTTCGTCAACGGTCGGCTGGTCCGCGACCGCCTGGTCGCTCACGCGATTCGCCAGGCCTACCGTGACGTGCTGTTTCATGGTCGGCACCCGGCCTTTGTGCTGATGCTGAACCTGGATCCGCGCCGGGTCGATGTCAACGTCCATCCACAAAAGACAGAAGTGCGGTTTCGCGACGGCCGCCTGGTTCATGATTTTCTGTTTTCGACCATCAATCGCGCCCTGGCCGACACTCGGCCTGGACACAGCGAGGTCGCGCCGGCCAGGGTGCCGTTTTCGGCCGGCTCCTCGCCTGGTGCTTCGCCAGTGCAGCAGGGTGGATTGGGCCTGAGCGTGGCCGACAGCGTGGCGCGCTATGCCCAGCTGGCCAGGACGCCAGAGCAAGGCGGTGCAGGGCATGGCAGTACAACGCCGGATGACTCAATCCCGCCGCTGGGCTTTGCCGTGGCCCAGATTCACGGCGTGTTCGTGCTGGCCGAAAACGCCCGTGGCCTGGTGGTGGTGGACATGCACGCGGCCCACGAGCGCATCGTCTATGAACAGCTCAAGCGGACCTGGGGCGAAGATCGGGTGCGTTCCCAACGCCTGCTGGTGCCTGAGCGGCTGGCAGTTTCCGAGCGGGAAGCGCGCGCGGTTGAAAAGCACGGATCGGACCTGGCCCGACTGGGTTTCGAGCTGACCCTGGCCGGTCCGGAAGCGGTGACGGTGCGCGCCATACCGAGCCTGCTGGCAAGGGCTGACAGCCTGGGTCTGGTGCGCGATGTCCTGTCCGATCTGGTCGAGCTGGGCGATAGTGCGCGAATCGAGTCGGCAGTCGACGAGTTGCTGTCGACCATGGCCTGCCACGGATCGGTGCGCGCCAACCGGCGCCTGAATATCGAGGAAATGAACGCGCTGCTGCGTGATATGGAACGCACTGAGCGCAGTGATCAGTGCAACCACGGCCGCCCAACCTGGGTCGAGCTGGACATGAAGTCGCTGGATCGGCTGTTCCTGCGTGGACAGTAATTCCGGCGCCAGTCGGCCCTTGCCCCCCGCCGTTCTTCTGGCTGGCCCGACTGCGGCTGGCAAAACCGGCCTGGCCCTGGCCCTGGCCGACCGGTTGCCCGTCAGTCTGATCAGCGTGGACTCCGCCCAGGTCTACTGCGGCATGGATATCGGCTCGGCCAAGCCGGATGCCGCCACCCTGGCCAGGTATCCGCATGCGCTGATTGATCTTCGCGAGCCGGAACAGGCCTATTCGGCCGCCGAATTTGCCCATGATGCAGAGGCTGCCATGCGCGCGGCCTGGTCGGCAGGTCGGCTGCCGCTACTGGTTGGGGGCACCATGATGTACTTCAGGGCGCTGCTGTACGGTATGGATCGTCTGCCGGCCGCCGACCCGGCGTTCCGTCAGAACATCGCCGAGCGCGCGGCGCGAACGGGTTGGGCGGCGCTGCACCATGAACTGGCCCGGATCGATCCGCCTTCGGCGGCCCGAATCAGGCCCTCCGACCCGCAGCGCATTCAGCGCGCGCTTGAAATTCATTATCTGACCGGCCAGCCTCCCAGCACCCTTCGCCAGATCAAGCCTCGGCCCAGATTTGCCGCCTTGAGACTTGTAGTGACGCCCTCTGATCGCCATATCCTGCATGAACGGATCGCTGACCGGCTGGATGCCATGTTTGGCGCGGGTTTCCTGGATGAAGTCAGGCGCTTGCGCGAGCGTCCCGACCTTGGTCCAGGCTGTGCATCCATGAAAAGCGTGGGTTATCGGCAGGCCTGGGCGCACCTGGACGGTGCTTTCGGCGAGCAGTTGTTTCGGCAGAGAGCGCAGGCGGCTACCCGGCAATTGGCCAAGCGACAGCTAACGGCGTTGCGGCAGTTTACCGATAGCCTCTGGTATGATCCGGGCCGAAGTCGTACCATTAACTGGATTTTCAGGCAAGTAGAGGGTTTTTTTGACAGATCGCAGGATAGTCAACCCGGTGAAGCATAGGCAGACTGGGGCTTGGCTAACTGAAGAAATCTTGAAAACGCTCAGGCGACCCAATAAAAAACAACGACATAGAACTTAAAGGAGTGAGAGCATGTCCAAGGGTCAATCGCTGCAGGATCCGTTTCTGAACGCGCTGCGCAGAGAGCGTGTGCCAGTGGCCATCTATCTGGTCAATGGCATCAAGCTGCAGGGGCAAATCGAGTCATTCGATAACTTCGTCGTGTTGCTGAAGAATTCCGTTAGTCAAATGATCTACAAGCATGCCATCTCCACCGTCGTGCCGACACGTAACGTGCGCTTTGGTGACGATGAGGAGGGTCAGGGCTCCTGATCGAGCAGGCCCCCCCCGAGCGGTCGGCCAGCGCCAACCGCACCCTGCTGCTGCATCCGGTCATTGATCTTTCAGATGACCAGGACTCGCGTGAGGAGTTTCGGCGCCTTGCGGAGTCCGCTGGCCTGGAGGTGGTTGCCGAGCTGCTGGCCCCTCGCGACCGACCGGACCCGCGCTATTTCGTTGGTGCGGGCAAGGTAGACGAAACCTTGGCGGCGGTCACCGACAACAGCGTGGATCTGGTGCTGGTCAACGGGCGGTTGAGTCCGGTTCAGGAACGTAACCTGGCCCGGCGCTTGAACTGCAACGTGCTTGATCGCACTACCCTTATTCTTGATATTTTCGCTCAGCGTGCGCGTTCGCACGAAGGCAAGCTGCAGGTCGAGCTGGCGCAGCTGCGTCATCTGTCGACTCGCCTGGTCCGGGGCTGGACCCACCTGGAACGCCAGCGCGGCGGCATCGGCCTGCGCGGTCCGGGTGAAACCCAGCTCGAGACCGACCGCCGCCTGCTGGGGGATCGGATTCGCCAGCTGACGGCACGCCTGGCCAAGGTCGAGCAGCGCCGGGCCCAGGGTCGGCGTGCACGCAGCCGTGGCGATGTGCCGCTGGTCGCCCTGGTTGGCTATACCAATGCCGGCAAGTCGACCTTGTTCAATCGGCTTACCGAGGCCCGGGTCATGGCCAGGGATCAGCTGTTTGCGACCCTGGATCCAACCGTGCGCCGGATCGAAAACCTTGCCGGTGGTACGGTACTGATGAGTGACACAGTCGGTTTTATTCGTGACCTTCCGCACGAACTGATCGCTGCCTTTCGTGCGACCCTCGAAGAAACTCTGTCTGCCAGCCTGGTTGTGCACGTCATCGACGGCTCGGATCCGGACCGTGGTCGCCACATGGCAGTGGTGGAAGAAGTGCTGGAAGACATCGGCGCCGGTGAGCTGCCGCGGCTGAAAGTCTTCAACAAGGTCGACGCGACCGATCATGCCCCTGGCGTGGAGCGCGACGAGCGTGGCGAGGTGGTTTCAGCCTGGGTTTCGGCGGTGACAGGCGAGGGCATGGATGCCCTGATGCGGGCAGTCGAGGAGCGCATTGGCCAAGGTCGCATTCGGCGACGAATTCACCTGCCGGCAAGAGGTCAGCGATTGCGCGCGCGCCTGTTCGAGCTCGGTGTAGTGCGCGAGGAAACCAGTGATGACGCCGGTGGCTGCCACCTGGATGTTGATCTCGACCAGCGCGATGTGCGCGTGTTGACGCGGCTTGACGGTCTGGATGGCAAACTGGCCCGGCAACTGCTGTTAAACTAGGCGGCTGCATTCAGGTCCTACCGAGACCATTCAACATCCAAGGCCGCCTTACGAGCCGGCTTGAGATGCCCCTTGAAAGATTTGTGACTAGCAGATTACACGGAGAAATCGATGCCCTGGAATGAACCTGGACGCGGAAGCGGTGGCGGTGGTGGTGACCGCGATCCGTGGAAGGGCGGCAATGGACAGCAGCCGCCGGATCTCGACGAGGTCTTTGCCAACGTACAACGTCGCCTGAAAAAAATCATGGGCGGCGGTGGAGACAGCGGTAAGGGCGGTGGCTCA
>SKQI01000170.1 GCA_007119095.1 Wenzhouxiangella sp.
CCCGGCCAGTGCCTCCAGCGCCTGGCGCCGGGCCTTACCCTTGACCTTGCCCGCCAGCCAGACCAGCTTCAGGCCCAGCGGCTCCAGCCAGGCAGACAGGGTTCGAAAATGCTGTTCGGCAAGGATCTCGGTCGGGGCAATGATGGCCGCCTGGCGTCCGGAGGCCGCGGCGACAAGCAGTGCCGCGGCGGCCACCAGCGTCTTGCCTGATCCAACATCACCCTGCAGCAGGCGACGCATCGGACGCCGACGCTTCAAGTCTGCCAGAATTTCGGCGATCACGCGATTCTGGGCGGCGGTCGGCTGAAACGGCAGCCTTGCCAGCAGGCGCTGGCCCAGTCCCTTGTCGTCTTCCAGAACCGGTGCTTTCTGACGCGCCCGGGCCTGGTTGAGCCGGGCCAGAGCGAGGTGATGAGCGAGCAGCTCCTCTTGGGCCAGTCGCTGGACGGCGGGGTGGTGACCATCCATCAAGGCCGCCAGGTCTTCACCCGGCTCCGGCGCGTGAATAGTCAACAAGGCCTGGTCCAGGCCTGGAAATCCGTCCTCTCTGGGAACCGGGTCTTGCAGGCGAACTCGCCCCTGGCGCAGCCGTTCAACAGCCTGCCCGACCAGGCGTGACAAATTGGCCTGACCCAGCCCCTGCGTGGTTGGGTACACCGGGGTCAGGGACTCAGGCAGCGGCGGACCGCCATCACGGCCCAGGGTAACCACCTGCGGGTGCACCAGCTCAAAACCCGCCGGCCCGAAGCGGGCTTCGCCATAGCAACGCACCTGCGCGCCTTCGCGCAGCTGCCGCAACTGACTGGGGAAAAACCGAAAATAGCGCAGCAATATCTGGCCGCTGTCATCTGCCAGGGTGGCCAGCAGCATCCGGCTGCGTGCGTAGCGGACTTCCTGGTGAACGATGCGCCCCTCGACCTGGACCGTGTGATTCGGTCGGACCTGATTCATCGGCGTAACCCGGGTCCGGTCTTCGTAGCGCAATGGCAGGTGGAACAGCAGGTCCAGCTCGCATTCCAGGCCCAGCGCTTTCAGGCGCGCAGCCACCTGTGGGCCAACGCCCGGAAGTTCTGTCAGGGGGCGCCTGCCGGATGGATCTGCAGCGTTGGCTTCCTCAGTCGCCGCCACCGGCTCCGGCCAATACCATCACCGCATCCATTTCAACCGGCACGCCCTTGGGCAGGGCCGCGACCTGCACCGTGGCCCGGGCCGGATAGGGCTGGGAGAAGCGCTCGGCCATCATGTCGTTCACGACCCCGAACCGGCCCAGGTCGGTCAGAAAGATATTGAGCTTGACCACATCATCCAGCGAACCGCCCGCTGCCTCGGCGACAGCAGCGAGGTTGTCGAAAACCCGCTCAACCAGCGCAGGGAAATCACCCTCGACGAGCTCTCCAGTAGCCGGATCCAGCGGAATCTGCCCCGACAAGTACACCGTATTCCCAGCGCGAATTGCCTGCGAATAAGGCCCAATCGCCGCCGGCGCCCGATCGCTATGCACTTTCACCTTACCCATCCATTTTCTCCATCATCTTTCCCCTTAACCCCTAAACCTCTTAACCTCTTAACCCTTAACCGTTCTAAGCCATCTCCCGACTAACCCGCATCACGTTCGGATTGCGCTTGAGCCGACGCATCACCCGCGCCAGCTGATCCCGCCCTCTGACGCTGAGCACGAACGAAATTGTCGCGGTATCACGAGTCGACTCTTTCTGCTCGACCCGCTCGATATTGGCGCCCACCTGGCCGAGCGTGGCCGACACCGAGGCCAGCACACCAGGTCCATTGACCGTGACCAGCTTGAGCAGGACTGAAAAATGACCCTTGATCAACGGTTCCCAGGTTACGTCGATACAGCGATCAGCATGATTCTTGCGTAAACCGGCAACGTTCGGGCAGCGCGCGCGATGAACCATCAAGCCTTTGCCTGGCGACAGGTAGCCCATCACCGGGTCACCCGGAATGGGGTGGCAACAGTTGGCATATTGAATGGCACTGCCCTCTTCGCCACCAATACTCAAGGAAGTGGCGATATCTTCCTCGGCGCGATGACGCTGGGTCAACGGCAGCAGCTTGTGCGCCGCCACCTTGGCCAGCACCTCGCCACGGGCAATCCGGATCAGCAGGTCTTCCAACCGCTCCAGGCCCAGCTTGGTCAGATAGCGTTCAAGGCGGCGCTGCGATACTTTTTCCATCGAAAAGCCGCGGCGCGCCAGGGCCTGGTCGAGCAGGCGATCGCCAATGGCAACCGAATCGGCCTGCTCCAGGTTTTTCAGGTGCGAACGAATCGCGGTGCGTGCCTTGGAGGTAACCACGAATTCCAGCCACTCCGGCTGCGGCTCGGCGCCCTCGGCAGTCAGGATTTCCACGGTCTGGCCGTTCTGCAAACGCGTACTCAGCGGCAAGCGTTCCTTGTCGACGCGAACACCAATCGCCTGGTTGCCAACGTCGGTATGGATGGCATAGGCAAAGTCCAGTGCCGTGGCATCCGCCTTCAGATCAATGATCTTTCCACGCGGGGTGAACACGAAGATCTCGTCGGGGAACAGCTCCGACTTGGCCGTATCGAGAAACTCGTTGGAATCCGGCGAGCGATACTGGGTATCAACCAGCTTCAGCAACCACTCGCGCGCACGCACGGCCGTGGACCGATCCGGGGTGGCCTTGTACAGCCAGTGCGCCGCTGCACCCTTTTCGGCGACCAGGTCCATTTCTTCAGTGCGGATCTGAATTTCCACCAGCACGTGCAGCGAGGAATGGAGCACGGTATGCAGCGACTGGTAGCCATTGGGCTTGGGCAGGGCGATATAGTCCTTGAAGCTACCCGGCTTGGGTCGATAAAGGCTGTGGCAGACACCCAACGCCTGATAGCAGTGTGGCTCGGAGTGGGTAATGATACGAAACGCGAACAGATCCGAGACATCCTTGTACGGCAGGCTCTTGTCTCGCATCTTGCTGTAAATGCTGTAGGCCGTCTTGGTGCGCCCCTCCACCCGGGCCGGAATGCCGGCTTCACTCAGTTTTTTCTTCAAATCGCCGGTAATGGAGTCGATGACTTCCTGGCGGTTGCCGCCGACCTTGGCCACGCGCCGGCTGATCACCCGGTGGCGATTCGGATACAAGTTGGCGAAACCCAGATCCTCAAGCTCTTCCTTGAGCGCGTTCATGCCCAGGCGCTCGGCAATCGGCGCATAGATTTCCAGCGTTTCCGACGAAATCCGGCGACGCGACGACACCGACATGGCATCGATGGTCCGCATGTTGTGCAGGCGGTCGGCCAGCTTGATGAAAATAACGCGCAGATCCCGGCTCATCGCCAGCAGCAGCTTGCGGAAGCTCTCGGCATCGGCCTCGCGGCG
>SKQI01000008.1 GCA_007119095.1 Wenzhouxiangella sp.
CATGCGGCCGACCGGGATGCCGGTCCAGTCTGCCACGACACTGGCGATCGACTGCTCATCCACCGCCGGGTGCAGCAGCGGGTGATCACCCTGAACCTCCGCCAGCTGGTCATGAAGCTTTTCCAGTTCGGCCAGCAGTGCATCACGATCAACATCGGCTTCAGGTTCCCCCGTTTCGGCGACCTCTTCTCCCTGCGCCTCAGCGACGGCCTCTGCCGCTTCCTTGGCTGATTCCTTTTCCGGATGCAATTGTTGACGAATTTCAAGGATCTGCCGAACCAGGTCTTTCTCCTGCTCCCAGCGAGTTTCGAGGTGCTTGCATCTCTCCCGCTCTTCGGCAAGGGCAGCTTCAACCCGTTCGGTTCTGTCTCCGATCGGAATCCCGATATCCTGCTCGCGTCCGATGATCTGCAGTTCCAGCTCCAATGCCTGAATGTTTCGACGACAATCTTCGAGCTCTGCAGGCACCGCGTGCAGTGCCGTGGCGACCCTTGCGCTGGCTGTATCCAACAGGCTGATGGACTTGTCCGGTAACTGACGGTCGGGAATATAGCGACTGGAGAGTTTGACCGAGGCTTCAAGTGCCTCGTCAAGAATCAGGACCTTGTGATGCTTCTCCATGGCTGGGGAAATGGCTCGCATCATGCGAATGGCATTGGGCACCGACGGCTCGCCGATTTTGACAACCTGGAAACGCCGGGTCAGCGCCGGGTCCTTCTCGATATGCTTCTTGTACTCTGCCCAGGTGGTCGCAGCAATGGTGCGCAGCTCACCCCGCGCCAACGCCGGCTTGAGCAAGTTGGCTGCATCCCCTGTACCGGCCGCACCGCCGGCCCCAATCAGGGTGTGGGCCTCATCAATAAACAAAATGATCGGCTTGGGAGAAGACTGGACCTCTTCAATGACGTTCTTCAGCCTGTTCTCGAATTCGCCCTTCATGCTGGCACCCGCCTGCAGCAGCCCTACGTCCAGCGTGCGAACGGTCACATTGAGCAAGCTCGGAGGGACCTCGCCCCGGGCGATTCGCAAAGCAAATCCCTCCACGGCTGCTGTCTTGCCGACACCAGCTTCACCGGTGAGGATCGGGTTGTTCTGCTTGCGGCGCATGAGGATATCCACAATCTGGCGAATTTCCTCGTCCCTGCCGACGATTTCGTCGATGCCGCCCTTGCGCGCTTTCTCGGTCAGATCAATGGAAAACTGGTTCAGTGCTTCCTGCTGACCATCACCACGCTTGCGCATGGCATCGGAAGCCTCGCCCGGCTCGCCCTGCGGGCCAAGTCCATGATCGGCTTCTTCGGGAGAACCTGAAGTGATGCTGTCAAAATCATCACTGAGCTGCTCTGGTTTGATCTTGCGGAACTCATCAGAAACGCCCAGCAGGGCGTTGTTCAGCCCTTTGGTTCGGAGAATTCCCAACACCAAGTGGCCGGAACGCACTTTCTGTGCGTTGTACAACAAGGATGCCCACACCCAGGCTCTCTCGACAGCTTCTTCCAGATGGGCTGACAGGTCAGAGATGGATGAAGCACCGCGCGGCAGACGATCCAGCGCTTCAGTCATATCCTTGGCCAGTCGCGACGGGTCAAGTTCAAAGTGACGAATGATCAACTGCAGATCAGAATGCTCAAGCTGAAGAATTTGCTGGAACCAGTGCACAAGTTCAACATAAGGGTTGCCCCGCATCTTGCAGAACACGGTGGCACTCTCGACCGCCTTGTAGCAGGTCTTGTTAAGCTTATTGAACAGCGCGACTCGGGATATCTCTGCCATGGGTACTCTCGCTCAAGCTGGATTCAAAGGATGGGCTATGGAAGAAGTCGATGAACTCATCGCCTTCGCGTTGGCCATGCAACCAGGTCGAATAGCCCAGTTCACCGTAGTGGCCTAGCTGGGTTACAGGTTTTTCGGATTCGGGGATGTACATTCGGTATTCCCAACCGAACTCCAGGCCGACGTAGTTGTGAACAATGGCATTCAGTCGGCTAGCCGAAGGACGATTCGGAAGCATGCTCTCGAACTGCTCTCGGCTCAAGGGGCCAAAGACCAGCGCGAATCGGTATTGACGCTCGAAAGAGCGTTCCCCAATAACGGTGTTCTGGCCGAGCAAGCCGGTCAGACGGGAACGCCCCAGATATAGCCGGCTCTCTTCCGGTAATTCAAGCCATTCCGGCTGATACTCTTCAAGAGCAACGGGCATGCTGAAATACTGAGAAACCAGGCCAAGCAGGCCCTCGGCATTGCGGGTCTGCCGCGCCATGTGACCGGCATGAAACCGCTTGGCGGCATCCGGCATGGCGTCTCGGTCGGCCAGCCCGGGAGTACCGAAACCTGCCAGGGCTCCAACGTACTTGTCGAAGCGATTATGGCGCGGACGATCTTCGCAGACAGCAGGCTCTGCATCGGCCCAGATACGATAGAACAGCGACAGCAGGCGATGATGGAAAACATCGCAGAAACGCGCCAACGTCGGGTCTCGAAACGAGAGCTGACGCTCCATCGCGAATTCAGTCAGATGGACGGGCAATGGACCATTCGGACCAAACAGACCGTGAAAATTCTGAAACAGGCGTGCCGGACGATGCGAATTGGCACGGCTGACGCCACTAAGCGTTGACGGTGCGAACTGAAGATAAGGCTGCTGACCCAGCCGAATCGGGTCATGCCGCGGTCGCCTTGACCTGCCGAAACCTGGCGAATCGGGGCAGGCAGCCTCAACCAGTCGCAAGGCCTGGTAAAAGCCAAAAGACGGAGGATCCTGCTCCAGACGCAGGATCAAATCGTCAATCTGCGTCCGGTTGTCAGTGGCCATCTTACGATTTCGCCTCGATCGGTGGAAAGAACTCGAGTCTCAGTAAATGAGTTGATGCTGGCATAGCGGGCCAGGAATTCGCTCAGGATCCGGCCCAGCAGGAATATGCCCAGGCCCTCGAAACAGGTCTCATCCAGAGTCAGGTCTATACTCAACCCGCGTCCAGCGGTAATCGGACCGCCCAGAGGCAGCCTCCTAACGACAGGCTTTACCGTGATCCCGGCCAAACCTTCAACCTGCCGTTTAAGTGATGCATCGGACAGATCGGCATACAGCTCCAGGACTTCGCGTAGTGAGGCTGCACCGTTGCCCTCGTCCTGGCCCAGCAGAGACAGATAGTTGAGATTCAGGTGGCTGAGCAAACGCCACGACGAATCGCCAGAAGGCAAACGCGGCCTGGGGCTGGTCGGACCGGCCACACAACGCACGTTGGCAACCGGCGCACTGTCCAGAAGAGAAAAATCATTCTTGCCGCTGACGGGCATGTGCAGTGGCAAATCGCGATTGGTGCACAGCGCTCGAACTGCGACCTGCTTGATCTTGTCCGAAAACGGTGCATTCAAGCCATCGACGATGCTGATAAAGAGCTCGCTTCCTACATAGCTTGAACGCGGGCCGTTGCGCTGCTGACGGCTGGACAGCTTGCGTGGCTCTCGGCGTTGCGTGAAAAACGCGGTCCTTGAGCGGTCAGAGGCTCTGTCGTGTGACCAGAAAAAAGGTTTGAACTCACGCGCTTCGGTAACACCGGCGCTAAAGCCCTTGACCTCCATGACACTGTGAACTTCGAAATCCATCGGTCGCGTTCGATCGGGAATCACATGCAGCTCGGTGTTTTGCTGATTGACATGGATTCGATCGCAGTGACGCGGGAACAGATTGATTGCCGGCGCACAGAAAAGCAGAAAGTTCTCTATGTCGATGGCGTTGTCCAGCACATCGGCCGGGCGGTCGAAGAAAAGTACGACCTCGAACTCCTCGGCCTCCGACCCCCTGAGCGCTGCGGCCAAGCCCTTCAAGCGGGCGAAACGGAATCGCTCCGGAAATGCGAAATACTCCTGAATGAGCCGATATCCCTGAAAGGATCGAAAGCCAAAAGGCAACATGGCTTCATTTTGCGCAAACCCCGGCATTTCCACATTTTCGGCCGGCTGGCGCACGGCCTTGAACTCACCCTGGTGGCGAGAACGGGCCTGGAATCCAAGACAGCCGGCGTGCAACTGTTCCATCAACCTGGAGACGATCTCGCCGCTGCCCTTGAGATAGAACTCCACTTCATCCAGCTGCAGGTCACCGACCTTTAGACCAGCGGTGATCGAAAACCTCAGTCGCAGGCCGGAGCGCGTTCCTTCGGGAACGTCGACACCCAGCGCGGCCACGTCTCCGCGCGTTGGCAAAAACTGTACCTGACTGACCTCAAGCGGCCAAAGGGTAGTTTTTTGGCGCGTTCTGAATTCACAGGCGGTCTGTTCACCGCGACCAATTTCACTGCGCAGCGCCGTATCGGCGTCGATAACGAAGCCTTCGCTCAAAGACCCTTCCATCAAGTCGGGCACCAGCTGCACCACGCACATGGACGGTGTTGGCGCCAGAAAATGCGGGTAGACAACCTCGAACAGGTGCTGCGTGAATCTCTCGTATTCGCGATCAATCTTGAGCTGCAGACGAGCAGTCAGAAAAGCAAAGCCTTCGAGCAATCGCTCTACGTAGGGGTCAGCACACTCGAACTCTTCAAGGCCAAGTCGACCAGCGATTTTAGGGTATTCGTTGGCAAACTCCCCGCCCAGCTCCCGCAGGTGCTGCAATTCAGTGTTGTAATACTTGAGCAGGGCAGGATCCATGGCGATTAGCTGGCGCTTCCCCCCGCCGAATCAATGACCGTGATATCCCCCGTTTCAATATCCAGCTCTGTTTTTAAAAACAGTTCTGTCGGCATGGGTTGTGCCCATAACTGACCGACGATTTCGAACACAATGGCATTCCGGTTGTAGTGATCCGGCGATACATCGACGCGAATACGCACCGAGTTTGACAGGATGCGAGGCTCGAAAGTGAGAATCGCATTCTTGACCATCCGCTCTATCTGATCTTCGGACATACCCGATACAGCCGAGCCGGAAAGGTCGGGCAGGCCAAAATTCAATACCGAACGCTGCACCTCCGGATAATCAGACAGATCCTGCAGTGACTCCATGTAACCGCAGTTCAGAAGCCAAGCCAGATCTCTCCGCACCAGGCGGCGCAGGCGCGACATGCTGATAACCCGACGATTTCGGCTTTCGTTTTTTTCCCCGGGTGCTTCATCCGTCAGCCGGTCGAGCAAGGAAGGTTGCAGACGTTCGGTGTAGGTCAGTTCAGCCATTTCAACTCTCTGGATTTGGAGTGGACTGATCTTCGGACTCGCCGCCAGTGTCGCTCGTGTTCAAAGAAATTTTTTCTATGCTGAGCAGTGGGTAGTCCTTCTGATCAGTCACCAGCAGTCGCTGTCCTGAGCCACAGACCAGTTCGTTGCTCACTTCATTCCATTCGGTCAGACGCGACAGCTTCAGCCTGCTGTCATCGCTGCCTTCGGTGCCAGGGTAGCGTGTCGGAATAAAGCCGACGGCTTCGCCGCCGTTGGCCCAGCGAAATTCCGCTGGGGTCCAAACCAAATCCCGCAAATCAGACGGTGGCTCGATCGTTACGCTGGCGACGGCATGGAAGGGAACCCAGTAATAGTGCCCGTTGAGAAACACCTCCAGAACGGGACCCAGACGGCCATCAGCATCGGCCAGCCATTCGAAGGGCTCGCCGTTGACCTGTCCGGCCGTGGTCGGGGCCGCTTCAAATGCCGCGTCGCGCAGTCGTTGCGCCTCTTCGGCGCGGCCCTCAGCCAGCGCACCAAGCGCTGCGGCCAGCTGGGCAAGCCAGTCACTTGGCTTGCCAAACATTAGTGGACTACGTTTGCCCTCGAATACCGCAGTGCGGATGTGTTCACATTGGATAACGGTATCGTAGACTTCGAACATGGGAATCGTGCCCGCATCCATGTCCTTGAGGATATAGAGCTGGCGCCGGGCTCTTTCCCACTCGCCCAGCACACTGAACAATTGGAAAAGAAAAACACGCGGCGCAACCGCAGCGCTGTCGGCGCGTATTCGAGCTGTGACTTCCTTCAGGCAGCCATCGAGATCGCCTGACTTAAGAAGCGCTTCGGCTTGTTCCATTCAAACACCTCCAGACCAAAGGGGGCGGAACAATCCGCCCCCGGCCCCTGATCGTTGCAGCCAGAGAACCAATCAGGCCTCTTCGTTGGCGCGAATATCCCAACCGGTTTCAACCGTCGCACCCGCACTACCATCGGACTCTTGAGGTGTGTACTCAAGTTTGAACTTGGCGAAATTCAGGCTGATGGTCTCGGTTACGTCCTCATCGCCGCTGGAAGACCCGGTTTGCAGATCCGAGATCAAAACTTCCTCCATCGTGATCTTCAAGTACTCAACCGGAGAATCACCACCAGCCTTGCGAATGGTCAGAATCGCTTCATCTTCGTGCTTGCCGTTGCAGCAAAGTTTCCACAGGTTAGGCGTCGCCTGATCAACATACTTGTTGATGGTAATGTCCTGAACCGAAACCTTGCCAGCGCCGCCGCCACGACCGCGGTGCATGGTGCCAGACTGATGTGCTCCCCACGACCAGCCCAGCACTTCAATCTCATCCTCATGCCCTGCGACTTTGGAGTCGCCATCGATACTACCGAATTTCAAAAAAGCGTCTACAGACATAATGCTCACTCCTCACTTGGTGCTATTGCTCAACATGTTTGAGCGTTCAATTCGGCGAGACCCTGCACCCCGCCACCGTAAAAGTTACTGACCCTTGGCCGACGGCAGCTTGGACACCAGCCGCAGCGATACCGACAGCCCTTCCAACTGGTAGTGCGGGCGCAGGAAAAACTGAGAGGTGTAGTAGCCTGGGTTGCCCTCGACCTCCTGCACCCTGACCTCAGCAGCCGCCAGCGGCTTGCGGGCCTTGGTGTCTTCGGAGCTGTGCGCCGGGTCACCATCAACGTATTGCATGATCCATTTCGACAACCAGCGCTCCATGTCGTCGCGCTCACGAAATGAACCGATCTTGTCTCGCACGATGCATTTCAGGTAATGGGCGAAACGGCAGCAGGCAAACAAATAAGGGAGTCGCGCTGACAAGTTGGCGTTGGCAGTCGCATCCGGGTCATCGTACTGAGCAGGCTGCTGCAGTGACTGGGCCCCGATAAACGCCGCAAAGTCGGTGTTCTTCCGATGGATCAATGGCATCAGACCAATCTTGGCCAGCTCCGCTTCACGGCGGTCGCTGATGGCAATTTCGGTCGGGCACTTCATATCCACCCCGCCGTCATCAGTGGGGAAAGTATGAGTTGGCAGGCCTTCCACCGCACCACCTGACTCGACACCACGAATTCTTGTGCACCAACCATACTTCTTGAACGCGCCTGTGACGTTGGTAGCCATCGCATAGGCAGAATTGGCCCAGCAGTATTTGCCGGAATCCGCGCCTTCGGTATCTTCCTCGAAGTTGAATTCTTCGACGGGATCTGTCTTCGAGCCGTAGGGCAAGCGCGCCAGGAATCGCGGCATGGTCAGACCCAGATAGCGGGAATCTTCGGATTCGCGCAGGGACTTCCAGGCTGCGTACTCCGGAGTCGAGGTAATCTTGGCCAGATCCCGAGGATTGGCCAGTTCATTCCAGGAATCCATTTGCAGCAGATTGGGTCCGGCAGCTGCCAGGAACGGCGCATGAGCGGCGGCCGCAATCTGCGCCATGCCATTCAGGATGGCCACATCCTTGGCGTTGTGATCGAAGGTATAGTCACCGACCAGACAGCCAAACGGCGCGCCACCCAACTGGCCGTATTCCTCTTCGTAGATTTTCTTGAACAACGGGCTCTGGTCCCACGAGGCGCCTGGGTAGCGCTTGAACATCTTGGCCAACTCATCCTTGCCGACGTTCATGACCCGAATCTTGAGCATCTCATCGGTTTCGGTATTCATGACGTGGTAATGCAGACCTCGCCAAGAGCCCTCGAGCTGCTGAAATTCCTCATGGTGAATGATCTCATTAACCTGCTCGGTCAGTCGACGATCAATCTCTGCAACCAGCGCATTGATGGTAGTGACCGCATCATCTGAAACCAGCGCCACGCCCTCCAGCACATGCTCGGCCAGAATCTTGACTGCCGATTCGACTTCGCTTTTGGCACGCGCACTTTTGGGTCGAAACTCCTTTTGCAGCAGCGAGCTGAAGTCATCCTGCTCTGCAACCTGTTCAGCTTGCTGGCCCTGGGCCTGCTCTTTTTCCTGCGCCATGGTTCAGCCCTCCTCGCCGTCTTTGTCGTCGGCCGGTTTGGGTGCCGAGGTCAGCGACTTCAGCAACTCCGGATCGTTGATCGCATTGGAAATGAGTTCTTCTGCGCCTGACTTCCCGTCCATGTAGGTAACCAGGTTGGCCAACTGGGTCCGAGCCTCAAGCAGCTTCCGCAGGGGTTCAACCTTGCGTGCGACAGCGGCCGGCGAAAAATCGTCCATGCTTTCGAAAGTCAGATCCACGCTCAACTCACCTTCGTCGTCGCTCAGCGTGTTCTTGACCCGAAAGGCCGCGCGAGGCTTCATCGCCTTCATGCGGTCATCGAAATTGTCCATGTCAAATTCGAGGAACTTGCGCTGATCGATTGGCGGCAAGGGGTCTTCCTGCTTGCCGGCCAGATCCGCCATGATGCCCATGACAAAGGGGATCTGCATCTTCTTCTCGGCGCCATAAAGCTCCACGTCGTACTCGATCTGAACGCGCGGCGCGCGGTTACGCGCAATGAATTTCTGTCTGCTTTCCTTGGCCACTTTCCCGCTCCTTCGTCAGTTGCCGAGTCTGTTGAACCCGGTATTGGTTGGTCGTTTATTTTTCCTTCTTGCTTCCCGAGATCATCTCGATCTGCTTGAGACCATCGGGGGCAAGATCCTTGAGAATGGACATGAAATCCTGGGACACCAGACGTTTGGCCCGTTGCATCAACAACGGAATTGGGCTAGACGGCTCGTGCTTGTTGAAATACTCGCTGATCCGGTCCAGGGCCTTGATCACGTCGTCTCGGCTGTTGATCTCACCCGGAACGGCCGCAGGCAGTGGTGGTGCGGCCTGACCTTCCGGTGACGCCGCGGCGGCCGCGGCGTCGCCAGCGCCTGCCGCCACAATGCCGCGACGCTCCAGCGCCTCTTGAACGACTGGTCTAACATCGCGACACAGGCGAACGATTTCAGCCAGCGATAGCTGATCGGCCGCGGTTACTTTCTCGTTGAATAAGGCCTCGATGGCGCTGGCCTGCTCTATGGCATGATCCAGATGCGCGAGGGTCTGCTTGAGGACATCGACATCTACATCCATCAACGCCTGGTTGATTGTCGCCGCCTGGGGGGCCTTCTCACCGTCTGGCACTTCGAGATGATCAGTGGCAATCAGATAGTCGCGCAGGGTGAATCGTCCGATGGCCGGTGACGCAACCAGTTCACATCGGCGCGCCAGCTTGATGAACCCATCCAAAGTACCGAGCTCGCCCAGCGTGTGCATGCGCTCGGTCGCGTCTCCATCTTCTTCGATCAGCGGATCGAGCTCTTCCCAGTAGGCATCGAGAAGCGCGCGAATCAGGGCCAGTGCACCAGCCAGCCCAGCCAGACCTTCGCGGACAGTCAGCGCCTTGGTCAAAAGGACGACTACGCGCAAGGATTTGGCTTGGTCGAACAGGGCCTCGCTTTTTTCTCGAACGGCGCGCCAGTCAGGCTCTTCGGCCGGAATGACCTCATCACCCATGACGTGCTCTTCGCGACCCTGGGCCAGGCGCTGAAGCTCGCCGAACTCAGGGGTAAACACGAAGTCATCCAGGCCCTCGCCGCATGGGTGCTCCTCCGAAACCGGCTTGAGCAATCGCTCAATATCCAGAACATCGCTCATTTCGAGCACACCCCGCCTGAAAATCCGAATGTCTCCGGATCATACACCATCGCCTCGAGCGCAGGCAAAAAACGTGACGCAGAGCACTGTTTTGGTAGTTGTCGTGTCATATCCAGAGCTAATCGCTTTTTGGAAATCATGTATCCCTCGATGAAATAAAACGGAAACCGGGATAGAATTCGGCCACTCTCTTTGGAAAAATTCGAATGCCTAGAATCAAGGAAGTCGAATTCTGGAGCTTTCTGGACGCTCTCCAGCGCGCATCCGACAGCGGACAAAAGATCGAGCCCCTCGACAAGGACGCATGGAAGACGTATCTGAAGGAAAAACGGATGAGCGAGCCGATGATGGAAGAGTTCGCCAAATCCCGCTTCATGACGTTCAGCAAAGTCATTATCGAAGACGATAGCGAATGGAGCGGCTTCTATATGTATTCGGTCGATGACGAAGGCGCGCTCAAGTGGGACCCGTGAACGCGCACACACACCGCGGTGCAGTTGTCCCTTGATCCGTTTTCCAGCGCTTCATCCACAATCGCTTCGGCCGGAGAGGTATCGGATTGCAGCAGCTCCTCGAGACGCTCGCTAGCGATCGAACCGCTAACCCCATCCGAGCACAAGATCCAGCTGTCGCCAGGCCTCGCCTCCATAACCAGACTGTCCAGGCAAAGGCTTTCGCATGCACCAACAGCGCGGGTTATCGCGTCATTGCCAGGCCTGGAATAGTCCGGCGGACGTCCGGTGGCTCGCGCCAGTTCCTGCGCGTAACTGTGATCATCGGTCACCTGTCGAAAGCTTTGACCGCGCAAACGATAGATGCGACTGTCTCCCGCCCAGATGACAACGGCGCGTCCGGAGTGCAACAAAAGCACTACAACGGTCGCCCCGATCTGACCAAGCTGGTGAGTTCTCGAATAGCCCCAGAGATGTCGATTACAGTCAAGCAGGCAGCGCTTGATGGTTGTCACCGATTCGCCAAGTCGTTCAGACAAGTCCGTTGCGGCCAGTTGACGAATAATCCATTGCGATGCGTAGTCGCCGGCCAGATGCCCGCCCATGCCATCGCAGACCGCCCAGAGACATCGGTCGGGCTGCTCCAGATAGGCGTCCTCATTGCGCTGGCGGTAATAGCCCTGGTGAGTGAAGGCGCTACTCTCCAGTCGAACGAGACTGCCCTCAGTCGTGGCCATGATCCGCCTGCGCTCCGTCAACAGGAGGCTCCCTGAATTCACTGCCAATCTGGCCGGCGAAGCTCCAGCCGCTGTTGCTGAAGCTGCCATCAAGCAGGGCAGTAAAGGCACTGGCTGGCGGCATCCCCTCTGCCAGCAACAAGGAAGCAGGAATACGATCTGAACCCTGAGTCCACCAAACCGACACAGCAGGCATCAACTCGGCAAAAGCATCATCGGCCATCACACCAAGTAAATCATTGGTACTGACGTCCGCCCCCAAACGATAATGCCGAGACATCTGCCCCAGGCCCACCCACTCTTCCCCACGCTCATGAACAAGCCGAGACCGTCGCACCAGGGGCAGCTCTTGCAGCCGGCCCTCCAGGCCGTCTGGCTCAAATGCATCATCGAGACAGTCCAACGCCAATCCCTGAGCTGCCCCGAACCACGCCTGGCATCGGTGCATCGCACTGATCGGAGGACAGTCACCGGCATTGACCATCACCGAAAACGGAAAGTAGCGCCCGACCCGGTCAACGCTGGGAATCAGCACACCCAACCAGGTTGATTGGTCAAGCGTCCCTGAACCAACTGCAAAGTTCCAGACCGGACTGACCATGTAATAGTCAATCCATGCATCGGTCAGGTGCTCACGGCTGGCACTGATCCCCTCCTGCAACCACTCGTCCCAGTTGGCGACCATGCTGCCACTCAGGGAGCGAGTGATGAAATCACCCAGCCTGGGGATCTTCCCGTAACAGCCAGAACTAGCCGTCATTCCCTCATTCCTTACCTGCCTTGTCAATTCATATGACAGTGATAAGACGATTGGCTACAGCGCCGACGGGCACTGGAAGCGCTGGATCAGATCGGTGGTCAACGGATTGACCAATGCGTGCGAGCGGACTTCATAGCGCGCGCTGCGCCCCGCCATCTCGAAATTGACGATCATGCTCTCCGGCGTCGACCCAGGCTGACTGCGGAACTGCTCAAAGAACCGGAACAATGCCCATGGACCATCGGCCGAAGCGGCTGACCGCCCACTGGTCGCGGGCGGATCGAATTGCAGGCGCACGCCGGTCGCTCCGCCAGGATCAGGCCAGCGCACGGTCGTGAACCGCACGGGCCCGTGAAAATACTCCACCGACTGCTCACCGATCCGCAACGACAGCCGATTGATCGACTGATCCATTTCATCCGGCCTGAAATCAAGCTGGACTACCGGACGTTGCCCGCCTTCGGGGAAAAACGCATC
>SKQI01000034.1 GCA_007119095.1 Wenzhouxiangella sp.
GTGGCGAGGCTGTAGCGAAATGGCTCGGTGCTGAACCATTTCAGCACGTAGCTGACCAGTCCGGCGTCATCGGCCGGGAAGCGTGTGCGCAAATCGTTGGCAAAGTCGCGGGTTCGCGGGTTGCGGCCCTCGGGCAGGTTCAGATAATAGCTTCGGGCTGATTCAGGCAGACTGGCAGGGCCAAAGGCGGTCGTGACTGACCTGGCTTCGTATTGCGTCAGAGTGGTGATCGGGTTTCGAGCCAGCAGCTCGCGCGTGCTGGTCAGGCGGGAATCTTCCGGGCCGGTGCGTGGATGATCGAGGGCGAAAAGCCAGCGTCGTTCGTGCGGCTCCAATTGGACAAGATGCTCGAATTGACCAGCTTCATCGACTTCCTCGACCTCCGGCAATGGTAATGATCGATCCGCCATCCGCGAACGTCTCCAGGTGCTGCCATCGAGCTCGGTCAGGACCGGTCCCCGCCAATAGCGGAGGTCGGCAGGTGGTGGTTCACCATTCGGAAACTCAACCCGCATGGCCGGGCTGTCATCGAGGAATAGATTGGCGATGCTGCCGGCAGTCAGTTCGTCAGACAAGCCGGTTCGACCATCCATGCTTTGTTGAGGCAGGCCCCAGAGGGGCTGAGCCAGGCGTGGGAACAGGACAAACAGCATGGTAGCGACGGGCAGGGCGAGCATGAGCATGACGGCCGCTTGCCGGCACTGGCCAAGGAGCTCGGCACTTCGTCCACGAACTGAACTGGCCAGCGTAACGCTCTGCAGCTGCTGGACGCTGATCAAGGCCATGGTAGCCGTCCATGCACCAATCGCCAAGTAGACCAGATAAACCAGGCGTTCGTTGAACAGGAATTGCGCCGTCATCATGAAGAAACAGAGGCCGGCGACCAGGCGCAGGTCGCGCGGCGAAAACATCTCCATCAACTTGGCAGCCATCATCATGCACAGCAAGGTGGTCGCTGCGCGTCGGCTCCAGTGGCCACCGCTGGCGACGACAACGAGAACAAGCAGGATGACGCTGATCGACAAGCGCAGAAGGGCTGGTGGTGCCGACCATGAACGCAGCGCAGCCGCAGCGCGCCAGCCCACCATCAGCAAAAACAGGGCGGCCAACCACGCCGGCATGGCCATCAGGTGCGGTGCCGAGGTAATGGTCAATGCAGCAAGGACCCAGATGACCGGGTTGGCCGGGTGTTTACTGTTCATCGGCCAAGCTCTGCCAGCGCCCGCAGGCAGGCGTTGCGGTGCTGCTCATCGCCGGCCGGTCCAAGTTTCTCCGCGCCCAGATCAAGCACCCAACTGCGTTGCACGCGAGCGGCCATCAGCACCCAGGCGGTCAGCACGGAAATTCGCTGCTCGATATCTTTTCCGGGCGCTGAAGCCAGCCGGAGTTCCAGCACATCGGCCTGTTCCTGTCGCAGTTCGCGTGCCAGCAGCGATTGATGGCGTTGGCTTTGTTTCCAGGCCACGAGATGCAGTGGGTCGCCTTCGCGCCAGCCACGCAGGCTATGAAAGTCCTCGCCTTGTGGCTCGGAGGCGGTCTCGCTGCCCTGGCTGCCCCCGCCGGTCACCGGCAGGGGTGGTGCTGGCTGCGCCGGTTTCGGCCAGACCAGGACCGGCTGTTCAGGCCAGAACCAGGACCAGGCCTCGAAAAGCCCGAGCGGATGATGGGTCTGGATTCGAAGTCGTGACACCTGCATCCAGCCGCGACGTTCCGTCGGAATTTCGATTTCGATCTCGTCGCTCTGGCCATGGTTCAGAGCGAACTGGCTTTCCTGCAGCTGACTGGTCAGGCTCAGAGATGGCCGCGGTCGAGTGTCGTCATTGGCCAGGTTGACTCGCAGCCTGGCGGCTTCGCCAGCGAAGACGGGTGCCGCCCAGCAGTGACGTATCGCAAGGCCGTGGAGATTGAAGAAGGCCATCAGCATGCTGTTGACGGCCAGGCCGGCCACGATAAAGGCGGTAAGCAGACCAAGGTTGTTGTTGAAGTTCAGGCTGCCCATGACCATCGCCAGCGTGATCAGGCCGAATGCCCACCCGAACCGGGTTGGCAGAATAAAGATCTGACGATAGCTCAGGAGCAGCGGCGGCTTGCTTGGTCCACGTCGTTGGATCCATCGGTCGGCCCAGCGTCGGAAAGTGGCACGCCAGGCCGCTGTGGTTGGATCAGCAGGGGGGGCCATGGACGCCTTCGAGCTGGCTCAGGCCGGGCTCATGGGATCGCGGTCGATCCGAGGATTTCATCAATGACCTCCTGATGGCCAAGGCCCGATTCCGGTTGGATCTGGAGGCGGTGGGCAGCCAGTCCGGGAAAGACGGTTTTGACGCTCTCTGGAGTGCAATACGCCACCTGATTCAGAAACGCATGGGCGCGCGCAGTGCGAATCAGGGCCAACCCTGCCCGGGGCGACAGTCCGACGCGAACAGCAGCGTGGGAGCGGGTCGCCGCGATCAGGGCCTGAATGTAATCCAGGACCGGCTCGGAGACATGCAGTTCCGCTGCCTGTGTGGCCAGCGCCAGCACGGCTTGCGGGCTCAGGCTGGGCTTCAGGTTGGCCAGGTACTCGCGCCGATCCGGCTCGATCAACAAACGTCGCTCTTCGGCCGGCGACGGGTAACCGATTCGGGTGCGTAGTAGAAAGCGGTCGAGCTGAGAGTCGGGCAGCGGATAGGTGCCGACCATGTCCAGGGGGTTCTGGGTGGCGATGACGAAAAAGGGTTGCGGCAGCGCATGGGTCTGGCCGTCAACCGTGACCTGTCCCTCTGCCATGGCTTCCAGCAGCGCAGACTGCGTACGCGGCGTGGCACGATTGATTTCGTCGGCCAGGATGACGTTTGCAAACACCGGCCCCGGCCGAAACTCGAAATTGGCTTCATCCTTGTGGAAGACGGAGACGCCTATGATGTCGGCAGGCAACATGTCATTGGTGAATTGGATACGTTGCCAGCTTCCGCCCAGCGTTATCGACATGGCGTGGGCCAGGGTGGTCTTGCCGACACCCGGAAGGTCTTCAATCAGCAGGTGCCCCCCGGCAAGCAGGGCGGTAAAAGCGAAATCAACCACATCCGCCTTGTCGACGATGACCTTGTTAACCTCGGCCCTCGCGGTTTGCAGGGCCGAGAAATGGTTCTCCTTCAGCGGCTGTACGGGCGCTTCAGTCATCGAGCAAAGCGTTGACTTTGGCCGCGCAAATGAAGTCGTTTTCGCTCAGCCCGTCAATGGCGTGGGTTGTGAAGTTGATCAGGCAGAAGTTGTAACCGGCTTCGAAGTCCGGGTGATGGGCTTCCTGGTTGGCAATCCAGGCCATCGCGTTGATGAAAGCCATGGTCTTGTAAAAGCCTTTGAATTCATAGCGACGAAAAATGCGCTTGCCATCGTCGCTGAGCTGCCAGCCCGGGATCTGGGGCAGCAGTTGCTGAACCCGGTCGGGCGCCAGCGGGTTGCTGCCCCCCTCGCAGGGAACGCACTTCTTTTCGGTCAGATGGTCGTCGGCACTCATGGTCAGGCAGCTTCCTTGGCTTTTGGGGGATAGGTAGGCTCAAACTGTCCCAGCGCGCGGGCCTCGCGAATCAGGCCCAGCAGATCGGCGTTGGCGAGCTCGAACAGGTCGTTCATTTGATCCAGCACGTAATAGACAGTCTGGTAAATGTCGATCCGGTAGGGAGTACGGAGCGCGTCGATGGGGTCAAAGGGACGGCGCATCGGTTCATCGCTTTCCAGCGAATAAACCGTTTCGCCCGGCGAGGAGGCAATGCCGCCGCCGTAGATGCGAACGCCGTCGGCGGTCTGCAGCAATCCGAACTCTACAGTGAACCAGTACAGTCGGGCGAGAAATACGCGCTCTTCCTTGGAAGCGCGAACGCCGGCCTTGCCATAGGCTTCGGTGAAGTCGCCGAACGCCTGATGGGTCAGCATGGCTGTGTGGCCGAAAATTTCGTGGAAGATGTCCGGTTCCTGCAGGTAGTCCATTTCCTCGCGCGTGCGGATGAACGAAGCGGCCGGGAATTTGCGCTCGGCCAGCAGGCGGAAAAAGCGATCAAAGTTGATCAGGGCGGGCACGGGCTCGACCTGCCAGCCGGTTCGTTCATAAAGTGCTTTCGACACTTCCAGTGGCTGCGGGATGCGGTCGGTCGGCAGGTTGAGCATGTCGAGTCCATCGAGGAACTCCTGGCATACTCGACCCTGGATCATCTCGATCTGGCGATCGTACAGCTCGCTCCAGACCGCATGCTCGTCGTCACTGTAAGGGATAATCCCGTTCTCGTCGGGAACCTTGGCTACGTATTTGCTGGATTTACCCATTTCGCACCTCGATTCGGTTTCAACTGAAACCATATTATCACCGTGATACCCAAATGATGACACATGCCGATGAAGGCTGGCCGGGCAGAAGCTGGTACGAAGCAAAGTCCAATGACCGCTGGTCTGGCAGCGGCAGACTTGCCGGAGATCATGCGCATGATGTTGTCATTGTGGGGGGCGGCCTGGCCGGCATCAGCACGGCTGTCGGTCTTGTCGAAAGAGGGATTAAGTCGATCTGTATGCTGGAGAATGAGTTGCCTGGTGCCGGTGCGTCCGGCCGGAACGGCGGCTTTGTCTTTGCTGGCTATTCGCTCGCCAATGATGCGCTGATAAAACAGGTTGGTAGCGCTGAAGCAACGGCGCTGCATGGCTGGACCCGCGATGCCGTTGGCCTGGTGCGAAACCGCATCGACCGCTTCGGACTCGCCTGCGATGTCAACGACGCCGGGGTGGTACTGGCAGACTGGTTTGGTGACGATGAGCGTCTCGCCCGATTCGCCGATCGAATGCGACAGCAACTGGCATTCGGGCTTGAGTTTTTGTCCAGGGAACAGTTGGCCAGGCATGTCAACTCTCCCCGCTACGGGGCAGGGCTGTTCGAGCCTGCCAGTTTCCACTTCAATCCATTGGCCCACATTCTCGGCCTGGCTGACTGGCTGCGCGAGAAAGGGGTTGCGGTTCATGAACGCTCACCCGTGCGCCGGGTGGAACGCTGTGGTGATGGTTGGGTCGTTCATGTCGATGGCGGTCGCGTGCGGGCAGCCGAGGTGGTGCTGACCACTGGTGGTTACGACCGTACGCTAAGGCCCGCGGTACAGCGCGCCCTGCAACCCATAGCGACTTACATTGCCGTGACCGAGCCGTTGGGGTCCAGGCTGAGTGATTTGCTGCCTCGCCCGGTTGCCGTCTATGACACGCGATTTGCTTTTGACTATTTTCGGCCGCTGCCGGACACCCGCCTGCTCTGGGGAGGGCGCATTTCGATCGCTGATCGCCGCCCGGCAGCGATCAGGAAACTGCTGGCAGGTGATCTGCAGCGCGTGTTTCCAGAGCTGAGCGGGGTAGCCTTCGCGCAGGCCTGGGGAGGCTGGATGAGCTATGCCCGACATGAAATGCCGCTGCTTGGGCGGTGCCGCGACGGGCTATGGTACGGCCTGGCTTTCGGTGGCCACGGTATGGCAACCACGACCCTGGCCGGAGAAGTGCTCGCCGAGGCCATCCTGGGGCAAACCGATCGAATCAGCCGCTTTCAACGCTGGCAGCCGCGCTGGGCCGGTGGGCTGATCGGTCGTGGCGTGGCTCAGTCTCGCTACTGGTGGTTGCAGACACTGGATCGCTGCCGTGACTGGCGAGGTTGCCCCTAGGAAATTTCCTAGCTATCTAGGAGATTTCCTAGGCACAAGCGGGGCAATTGTCCATTTCGCGCTGTCGGCCTGGCTGCGACCATATCGCTACCCTTCTTGCTGGTAGGGCGCACCCATAAGTCAGTGCGACTTCCTGGGGCTTGGGCGGCACAGCTTTGTGCCGCCTTTTTTTATGGCTGGTCGGCGAGATTTCGCATGCTAGAATTCCAGGTTTACCTTGACCAGGAATTTAGCGGAGGGTCGATGAGTACACAAACGCCGGGTGCGCGTTTTCGTCAGCTGGTTGCCGAGCAGGCGCCGCTGCAAATCGTTGGGACCATCAACGCTTACACAGCCATCCTGGCTGAGCAGGCGGGGCACAAGGCCATCTACCTGTCCGGCGCCGGTGTCGCCAATGCCTCTTATGGTTTGCCGGATCTTGGGATAACCCAATTATCAGACGTGGTGGAAGATGCCAGCCGCATCACCGGTCGCTGCGATCTGCCGCTGCTGGTCGATATCGATACCGGCTGGGGAAGCGCGTTCAATATCAGTCGAACAATTCGTGAGATGGAGCGCGCCGGTGTTGCCGCCGTGCACCTGGAAGACCAGGTTCAGGCCAAGCGTTGTGGCCATCGGCCCAATAAAGCGCTGGTCAGCGCCGAGGAAATGGTAGATCGGGTGCGCGCCGCGGTTGACGCGCGTCATGACGAGAGCTTCGTTTTCATGGCGCGTACGGATGCTCATGCCAGCGAGGGTATGGCATCGGCACTGGACCGGGCCAATCGCTACGTCGAAGCGGGCGCCGACATGATTTTTGCCGAAGCCCTGCACAGCCTGGACGAGTTTCGCGCCTTCGCCAGCCAGGTCCCGGTGCCGGTGCTCGCCAATATCACCGAATTCGGGCGCACTCCGCTGTTCAACGTCGCTGAACTCGGCGAGGCCGGCATCGGCATGGTGCTTTATCCGCTGAGTGCGTTTCGGGCGATGAGTCGGGCCGCCGTGCAGGTTTACGAGTCGATAGCCAGTGATGGTGATCAGAAGGCAGTGGTCGATATCATGCAAACTCGCGCTGAGCTGTATGAAGCGCTCGGCTACCACGATTTCGAAAATAAACTGGATCAATTATTCAAAGAGGATCAGCAATGACCGACAAGAACACCGGCGCCGGCCTGAGAGGCCAATCAGCGGGTCAAACTGCCATCTGCACGGTAGGCGCTGCCGGCAATAGCCTGCGTTATCGCGGTTATGCGGTCGATGATCTGGCGGAAAACGCCAGCTTCAACGAGGTGGCTCACCTCGTTCTCAAAGGGCACCTGCCCACCCGTAACGAGCTTGACGCCTATCAAACGCGTCTCAAGGGCCTGCGCGCATTGCCGCAGGCGCTGAAAGATGTCTTGGAGCGCATTCCAGCTTCGGCCCACCCCATGGATGTGATGCGAACCGGCTGTTCGTTCCTTGGCAATCTCGAACCCGAGGGCGATTTTGACAACCAGCAGGATGTGGCAGACCGGCTGCTGGCAGTGTTTCCCTCGATTATTACCTATTGGTATCGATACAGTCACGAGGGCAAGCGAATCGAGGTTGAAACCGATGACGATGGTATCGGCGGCCATTTCCTTCATCTTCTGCATGGCAAAGCGCCCAGCGACTTGCATGCGCGGGTCATGGATGTATCGCTGACCCTCTATGCCGAGCATGAATTCAACGCCTCGACCTTTACCGCGCGTGTCTGTGCATCGACCTTGTCGGACATGCATTCCTGCGTCACCGGCGCAATCGGCTCGCTGCGGGGTCCGTTGCATGGCGGTGCCAACGAAATGGCCATGGCCATGATCGAAAAGTACCAGTCGGCCGAAGAGGCCCAGGCTGATGTGCTGCGCATGCTGGCCGCCAAGGAAAAAATCATGGGCTTTGGTCACGCGGTCTATCGCGAAAAGGACCCGCGTAATGCCATCATCCGCGAGTGGTCGCGCAAGTTGGCTGCCGAAGTCAATGATCAGGTGCTGTTCCCGGTTTCCGAGATCATCGAGAAGACCATGTGGGACGAAAAGCGGCTGTTTGCCAATGCCGATTTCTATCATGCCTCGGCCTATCACTTCATGGGCATCCCGACCGGGTTGTTCACGCCGATTTTCGTCATGTCCCGGGTGACCGGCTGGGCGGCCCACATCATGGAGCAGCGGTCCAACAACCGGATCATCCGCCCCAGCGCCGACTACACCGGCCCCGAACCGCGCCCGGTCTCCGCGATCTCCGATCGCTAGGCTTAGGGCTCTCGCGAAGGCGCCAAGGCGCCAGGAAAAACTCTGGAACCACCGAAGACACCGAAGGAAAGCATTGCTTTTTCGGTGCCTTCGGTGGTTTCGATGGTTTGCTGTTTTTTCTTTGCGCCTCTGCGTTTTGGCGAGAGCAACAGAAGTTAGTTGCTGCGGCGGGTCATGGCGGCGGTGAGGATCAGGCGTACTGCATCTTCGAAGGGCATGTCGATCGGTTCACACCATTCCCGCGGCACGAAGATCGTGTAGCCGGCGATCTGGTAGCTGAGCGGCAAATAGACCGCCACTTCCCCCTCCTTGCCGAAGGGCAGGGTATCGAAGTCTTCGCGGGTGATGAAACCCAGCACCGACAGCTTCAAATCCGGATGGCGGACCATGACAACCTGATTGAAGCGCTCGCCGTTGTCACCCGAAAAATATTCGACAAAATCCTTGGTTGCACGGTAAACCGATTTGACTACCGGCATGCGGTCAAGGATGGCCTCGCCGAAATCAATCAGTTTGCGAAACAGATAAACCTGGCTGAGCAGACCGATCAGCATGACGGCTGCAACACCGACCACGAAGCCCATGCCGCGGATATACCAGGATTCGGGCAGCACCCATTGCAGCATCCTGCCAAAGCCATCCTCTGCCAGCCCGGCCAGCCACAGCACGATGATCAGGGTCAGCGCGATCGGTATGATCGTCGCCAGGCCCTTGAAAAACAGGCGCAGCAGCGCGGTGACCGATGGGTGCTCAGAGCTCATCGATCTTGCGACGAAGCTGGTCTCGCTGATCGGTGACGATCCGCTCCAGGGTTTCTATCCGTTCACGGAACTCGGACTCGATCCGATCCAGGCGTTCCGTGTCGCTGGCGCCACGCCGGTGCGCATCGAACCAGGCTTTGGCGATGGCTACAACGCCGAGGATGGCTGCAATTGCGACCATGGCGGAAAAAACGTTCATCTCGGCCTCCGGGTGTCAGGGCAGGGTTTCAGGCAGTTCGGCACCGTCTTCGCCATGCTGCTGGCGGCGACGCTGGTCAAGGCTGATGCGTTCCATCAGGTAACACAGACAATCCTGGCGCACGATGTGTTCATCGGTGGTCAGCATGGCCGGCATCAGCGGTCGGTTGGTGACGATTTCACCATTAGTGAAGGCAAAGCAATCATCGGACAAGTCATGACCGTCATGGCTGACGGCGCGCAGTGGGCGGGCGTGGCCGTTGACCGTGGTCGCCAGCCGTGTCCCTGGCGGCATTTCGCGAAAATTCAGCAGGTCCAGGTCGGGTTTGAAGTGCAAGTCGCGCGCCCGCGGCGAGAAACTGAAGTCGACCGCCTCATCAACCGTGACCGTTGCCACCATGCGGAACAACTCGAGGTCTTCTGGGGCCGGAAGCTGATCTGGCAGGGCTTCCAGATTGAGTACGCTTTCCAGGTAGGCGAGGGCATGGTCGGTGCCACCAACCTGGGCGGCAAGGCCACACTCAAGCGTAACAGCCGGGCAGAACTCGCCGAAGGCCATGGACTGCACGCCCTTGGGCTCGGTGAAGTAGATGACGGTGCGGGAGAACAGCGCCGCAAGTTGCAGTCTTTTCGCTTCAATGCGATTGACCGCGGCATAGTGGGGGTTCTGGCCGGTATTGTTGTGAATGTCGATACTGGCAAATGGCTTGAGCTTGCGAACATGATCAGTAATGGCTGAACACAGCTCGTGCCAGATGGTCTGTTGGCCGGCGGCCCCGGGCCAGCAGCGATTGAAGTCCGGCTGGTCAGCCAGTCTGCGTTGTCCCCGGGCCGCCGCTCTGACGTTGGCGATGAACAGGATCAGGCTACGGGGCAGCGGGTCTCGTGCGTAGCGTCCCTTCAGCAGACGTCTGATGGCCTCCCAGCCCGATACCTCGTTGCCATGCTGCAGCACGGAAACAAACAGCGGTTGTGGGCGCCTGCCAGGTAAATGGATCAGCGTCGGCCCATCTAGATGGGCGGATAATTCCGTGGCAGGCAAATCCAGAATGCCCGCCGGCAAATGGTCGAGGATGACCGGTTTCATGTGTCAATCCGTTGGAGAATCCTTATAACCTAACCGCTTTCGCCGCTGGTTGGAAGTTTATCCGCGATGGGCTGGTCCAGCCTTGAAAAAATTGCGTACGACCCCAAGTCCGGCGTGGGGTGGAGAGCGTATTCCGAACCAGAGAAAAATGCCAATGATCGAAGCAAAATCGCTGACTCGACGCTATGGACCGCTGGTTGCGGTCGACCGCATTTCCTTTTCCGTCGAGCCGGGCACGGTGCTCGGTTTTCTCGGGCCCAATGGTGCGGGCAAATCGACCACCATGAAGATGCTTACCGGATTTCTCGCGCCCACCGACGGCACGGCAGTCATTCATGGGCACGATATCCGCACTGACTCCCTGGCTGCCCGTCGCAAGATTGGCTATCTGCCGGAAGGTGCGCCGCTGTATGGAGAGCTCAGCGTTGAGCGTTTCCTGCGATTTGTCGCAGAAGCCCGCGGTTTTCGCGGCACCGATGTGGGCCAGCGAGTCAATTCGGCCGCTGACCGGTTGAGCCTGGGCGAAGTGATGGGGCAAACCATCGAGACCTTGTCGAAAGGCTTCAAACGGCGGGTGGGTCTGGCCCAGGCCATCTTGCACGATCCGCCGGTTCTGGTGCTGGACGAGCCCACCGATGGTCTTGATCCAAATCAGAAGCACGAGGTGCGCCGTCTGATCGGCGACATGGCTGCCGACAAGATCATCGTCATCTCCACCCACATCCTCGAGGAAGTCGACGCCTTGTGTAGCCGCGCGATGATCATCGCGCGTGGCCGCTTGCTGGCCGACGACACGCCAGCTGGCCTGCTTGCGCGGTCGCGCTATCACAATGCAATCACCCTGACGCTGGACGACCTCGAAACAGCGGCATCGCGGCTGGGTGCACTGATCGAGTCGCGTGAGGTCGAGGTGCGCCGGGGCAAGTTGACGGTATTCCCATCCAGTCAGGGCAACCTGTTCGAGGCCGTCACCAGGACGATCCAGGCCGAAGGCTGGCAGGTCGACCAGCTGCAGCTGGAAGGTGGCCGTCTGGATGAGGTGTTCCGAACCGTGACCGACAATGCGGAGGCAGCCTGATGGGTAGTCTGGGAGTCATTCTGCGCCGCGAGCTGGCCAGCTATTTCGCAACGCCGGTTGCCTACGTCTTTATCGTCATTTACCTGCTGATGTCGGCGGCTTTCACCTTTTACCTGGGGGGCTTCTATGAACGAGAAATTGCCGACCTGGAGCCATTTTTCCGCTTTCATCCCTGGTTGTATCTGTTCCTGGTGCCGGCAATCGGCATGCGTCTTTGGGCAGAGGAGCGCAAGTACGGCACTGTTGAACTGCTACTGACACTGCCGATTACGCCAACTGAAGCTGTGCTGGGAAAGTTTCTTGCGGCCTGGCTGTTCATTGGTCTGGGGCTGCTGCTGACGTTCCCGATCTGGATAACCGTGAACGTGCTTGGCAACCCGGATAACGGCGTTATCCTCGCGGCCTACCTGGGTAGCTGGTTGATGGCAGGTGGATTCCTGGCAATCAGCGCTTGTTTGTCCGCGGCAACGCGAAATCAGGTGGTTGCTTTCATTCTGGCCGTGGTGGTCTGCTTCCTGTTTCTGCTGTCGGGCCTGCCAATGGTGCTGGATGTGTTCCGGGGCTGGTTGCCTCAGACCATGGTTGACGGCATTGCCAACCTGAGTTTCCTGGTCCACTACTCGTCGCTGTCGCGCGGGGTGATCGACCTGCGAGACCTGATTTATTTCGCCCTGGTCATCAGTTTCTGGCTGGTGGCCAACCGCATCGTTCTTGAATTGAAGAAGGCAGATTGATGACGAAGAATAACTGGTACTCGGGCGGCGCCCTGGTCCTGCTGGCCGTCCTCTTTTTGTCGCTGACCATGCTGTCTGCAAACTTGCTGACCGGCGCCAGGGTCGACTTGACCGAAAACCGGCTGTACACGCTGAGCAGCGGCACGGTCAATCTGATTCGAGCGATCGAAGAACCCATCACCCTCGACTTTTATTTCAGCGAGGATGCCAGCAGCGATCTGCCCCAGGTTCGCAACTTTGCCCGGCGGGTTGAAGAGTTGCTGAGTGAGATGGCACGCCGATCCAACGGCGGCCTGCAGGTGCGTCGCATTGATCCGCGACCTTTCTCCGAAGAGGAAGACCAGGCCGCGCGCTTTGGCCTGGAGTCAGTGCCGGTAGGGCGGGCTGGCGACACGCTGTATCTTGGCATTGTCGGCACCAACCTGCTTGACGGCCTCGAGGTGCTGCCATTTATCTCTCCGGCACGGGAAGCTTTCCTGGAGTACGAGTTGGCACGCATGATCTTCGCCTTGTCGCGTCCGGATCGCCCTCGAGTCGGTCTGTTGACGGGGCTACCCATGGATGGTGGCTTCGATATGCAGACAGGCCAGCGACGCGAGCCCTGGGTGATCTACGATCAGATTGATCAGATGTTCGAAATCGAACGCATCAGTCGCAGTGCCAGTGCGGTTCCCGACGGAATCGACGCACTGGTGCTGGTGCATCCGCGCGAGCTCGACGATGAGCTGCTTGCCGATATCGATCGTTTCGTGCTTGACGGTGGTCGTCTGCTTGCTTTCGTCGACCCGCTGGCCGAGGCAGACACCGGCCCTGATCCCAGTGATCCGATGTCGGCCCTGACCGCAGATCGCTATTCCAGCCTGGAACCGTTGTTTAGTGCCTGGGGGCTGAAGTTCGAGCCCCAGCGCTTCGTCGCAGATCTTGGCCAGGCTCTGGAGGTGAGTATGCAGCAGGGGCGCACAACCGTACGACACCCGGCAATTATCGGCGTCACCAGAGGGCGGATGAACCCTGACGATGTCACCACCGGCGAGCTTGATACCGTCAATCTAGCCAGCGCTGGCGCGCTGAGTCTTGATGAAGATAGCCGGCTATCGATCGAACCGTTAATGATGTCCAGTAGCCAGGCGGGGATGCTTGATGCCGAGCGCCTGCGTTTCCTGGGGGATCCCAGCGAGCTGGCAGCAGAGATGGCCGCGACGGGAGAGAATTACATTCTGGCGGCGCGCTTGTCGGGGCCGGTGTCAAGCGCTTTTCCGGAGCAGAACGGCGATCAATCCACCGACATCAACGTCATTGTGGTCGCTGATACCGATTTGTTGTCTGATCGGTTCTGGGTACAGCAGCAGCGTTTCTTTGGCACCGTGCTGCTGGAGCCTTTTGCCAGCAATGGCGATTTTGTCATCAACGCCATTGACAATCTGCTCGGCAACGCTGATCTGATCAGCGTGCGTAGTCGCGGTGTGTCGAGCAGGCCCTTCGTACTGGTCGACGAGTTGCGACGCGAAGCGGAACAACGCCTGCGAGCAACGGAACAGCGGCTGGAAGCTGAGTTGGCTGAAACCGAGCGTCGGCTGAACGATTTGCAGCAGGCCAGGGGCGATACAGACCTGACTGTCTTGAGCCCGGAGCAGGAGGCGGAGATCGACCGTTTCATGGAACAGCGCCTGGACATCCGGCGCCAGCTCAGGCAGGTGCGTCGCGACCTGGATCGTGATATCGAAGCCCTGGGCACGCGGGTCAAAATGATCAACATTTTCCTGATGCCGTTGTTGGTAACGGTTTTCGCGCTCTGGCTGGGTTGGTGTCGACGGCAGCAGATGCAGAAGCGGCAGGGGGCGGCAACATGACAGCGCGCGGCATCCTGGCCCTTGGGGTATTGACCCTGGTCGCCCTGACACTGGCGCTGATTCTGGGGCGACCCGACTCCAGCAGCGAGCCAGTTGAAAGTCAGCCTCTGGTTCCTGGCCTCCGTGATCTCATCAACGAGGTGTCGGCCGTGGATGTGCTCGACGCAGATGGCGCGGCGCTGGTTTCATTGCGGCGCGACCGAGACCGTTGGCGGGTGCTGGAAAAAGCCGGCTACGAAGCGGACTTTGCCCTGGTCCATGATCTGCTTAGAGACCTTGCCTCAGGCCGCCGCCTGGAAGCGCGTACCAGCAATCCGGACTGGTACGAACGCCTGGGCGTTTCAGACCCGGGTCAGGGCAGCTCCGGCATCGCCCTGAGATTCCCGGACTCCGGGCTCCCTGGTCTGCTGATCGGCAACCTTGACAACACGGAATCAGGGCGCTTCGTCCGCCTTGAGGGAGAGTCACAAACCTGGCTGTCCGACCGGCGACTGGATCTGCCCGCCACTACCTTGGGCTGGCTGGAGCGGGCAGTAATGGATATCCCGGCCAGTGAGCTTCGGGAGGTGACCCTTCGTCATCCGGATGGTGATTTCGTCCAACTCCGGGCTGCCAGCGATGATGGTGAGGATTGGGTGCTGATGAACGTTCCCGAGGGTCGTGAAGCTGTCCAGATGTGGCAGCTCAGACCGATAGCCAACGGCCTGGCGAACCTGAACCTGGAAGGCGTCCGAGCACACCAACAGGTGCCTGCCGATGCTGTCCGCGCACTTTACGTCACCCGTGATGGGCTGAATTTCGTTGCCAGCCTGTTCCAGGACGAGGACGGTCGCTGGGTGCACTTCACGGTCAGCGCGGAAGTTGCCGCGACCGGTGATGGCGACCCTGAGCCTGCTCAGGAAGACACCGAAGCCCTTGCCAATGCAACGGCAGTCGATGCGCGTCTCAATCCATGGCAGTTTCGCGTTTCGGAGCGCAAGTTCGAGAACATGACCCGGCGCCTGGAGGAGCTGCTCACGCCGGAGGAGGCTTGAGCAGTTCTTCATCCAAAGCGCTGAAGATATCCGCAATTTGTGCAATGAACCCCTGCAAAGCGGACGTTTTTCGCCAAACCATGGCGATAGTGCGGCGCGGGCCTGGCTCACGAAAAGGCCGCACGACCAGGTTTTCGGTGGGGGCCACTGGCGGCTTGATGGCCAGGGTGGGCATCAAGGTGATACCGGTGTTGGCTGCAACCATCTGACGCAGCGTCTCCATGCTGGTTGCATGGAAATCGAGCTTTTCGTGCGCGCCGGTCATATGACAGACCTCCAGCGCCTGGTCGCGCAGACAGTGGCCGTCTTCCAGCAGCAATAATTCTTGCTGTTCAAGGTCTTGCAGGTCGATGAAGGCTTTTGATGCCAGCGGGTGCTGCTCTGGCATGGCAACGACAAAAGGCTCTTCGAAAAGCGCCTGACAGACGAGACGGTCGTCCGGGATTGGCATGGCCAGCAGCGCTGCATCCAGTGAGCCGCGTTCCAGCATGTCGATAATGTCCTCTGTCTTTTCCTCGAACAATCGCAGGGTCAAGCGCGGGAAGCGCCGTCGAATCTCCGGAATGACGTGTGGCAACAGGTAAGGCGCCAAGGTCGGAAAGATACCGAGCCTCAAAGTGCCGGAATCCGGATCCCGCGAGCGACGGGCAATCGAGCGCATCGCCTCGATGTCATTGAGAATGGATCGGCCGCGCTGGACAATCTCCTCACCAATCGGGGTCAGCATGACCTGACGCGGAGAGCGCTCCACCAGCTGCACGCCAAGTTCTTCCTCCAACTTGCGTATCTGCGTGCTCAGGGTCGGTTGACTGACATAGCATTGCTCAGCAGCTTTGCTGAAGTGCCTGACATCAGCCAGCGTGACCAGATATTGGATGGCGCGAAAGTTCATTGCCTGAAAATCATTCTCAACATGGTCGAATTGTTGTGGCCTGAAGCACAGATGTCAATCGAGCAGGGACTGTCATTTCAGCTGGCGCAGGGTCGATGACCAGCCTTGCGCCATTTCCTTCGAGAACATTGATACCGAGGGCGAAAAACTCGTGTGAACGCCCGGGAGGCGCGGAGGCATTGCCTGAGGGTTGTCCGAATCTGCTGTCGATCCCGATGGCTGGCCGTTCAGTATTCGCTCCGCCATGGCAAGCTTCTGCCGCGAAATGAGCTCGAGACCGTCCCTTTCTGGGACCCAAGCATCAATTGATTCCTTGTCGCGCTACTTGAGCCTCGTCACTCAGGGAGGATCTCCATACTATCAGTGCTTCATTTGGCACATTAGCCACGAGTCTCTGCGAACGGCAATTTCCGATCAGGACGGCGTTTTTCGATTCCAGGGCTTTGGGCCGGGCAGGCGCAGCTTGCTGGTTCATGCAGAAGGTTTCAGCAGGTTCCGGAAAGATCTGGACGAGAACGCGGCGAATCTGGTGATCCAGTTGGAACCCGATGTTTGAGTGGTTGACGGGGCAAAGCCCCGAAAACCACGCGATAGGCTTTTGTTATCGCAGCCATTGAAAAATGAAATTTGATTTCCTTGCCCAGGGACCCACCTCGGGTACTGTTCGCGAACGCTTTCGGGCGTTCTTTTTTTTGCGTCGTACCCCAAGGAGAGTAATTTTATGTTGACCATCGGAGACAAGTTTCCGAACTACAACCTGAAGGCAACCGTCGGCACCGACATTGATTCGGCTTTTACCGATCTGAGCAACGACAGCTTTGCCGGCAAATGGCAACTGGTTTTCTTCTATCCGAAGGACTTCACCTTTGTTTGCCCCACCGAGATCAAGGCTTACAGCGATCTGAAAGACGAATTTGCCGATCGCGATTGTGAAGTGCTTGCCGCCAGCACTGATTCGGAGTTTGTCCATATGGCATGGCGCAAGAGCCATGACGATTTGCGCGATCTGCAAATCCCGATGCTTGCCGATATCAAGCGTGAGCTCTCCAGCGAGCTTGGGATTCTGCATCCGGAAGAGGGCGTGGCGATGCGCGCGACTTTCCTGGTGGATCCGCAGGGAATCATCCGTCACGTTTCCGTGACCGACATGAATGTCGGGCGTAACCCCAAGGAAACACTGCGGATTCTGGATGCGCTTCAGTCTGATGAGCTGTGCCCGTGTAACTGGCAGCCGGGTCAGGATCATCTGAAGGCAGCCTGAGCCTGGTCCAAAGATCCGGCGGCCACCGGGCTGCCGGGTCTGTTCTTTTTCTACTACCAATCAGGTTCAGGAGTAATTTAAATGAGCATAGACACCTTCAAGCGCCAGATCCCGGACTATGCCAAGGATCTGCGGGTCAATCTTGGCAATGTTCTTGATGTCGAACAAGCTGGCGGCATGAACGAACAGCAGGTATGGGGAACGGCCCTGGCGACTGCGATCGCCTGCCGCAATTCGGACTTGATCGAAGCCATCACGCAGGCTGCAGCAGCCCATCTCGATGAGAATTGGCTCAATGCCAGCCGCTCTGCCGCGGCTATCATGGGCATGAACAATATCTACTATCGCTTCGTCCATCTGGCATCAAACGATGAGTACGCGAAACTGCCGGCCAAACTGCGCATGACGGTGATTGGCAATCCAGGCATCGACAAGGTTGATTTCGAGTTGTTGTCGCTCGCGGTTTCAGCAATCAACGGATGCGGCATGTGTGTTGACAGCCATGAACAAATCCTCAAAAAAGGCGGCGTGTCCAGCGAAGTCATTCAACATGCTGTCCGGATTGCATCAGTGATTCATGCTGTCGCAGGGGTGATGGATACCCACAAGGTCAGCGAGCTGTCCCGAGCTGCCTGAGGGCACAACGCTTTGCCCATCCGGGTTGCTTACCTTTGAAAATTGGAGGCGCGCATCGTCGGGTGACGGGGCGCGCCTTTGTTCTCGTGAGCTGATGAATGCAGGAGCCTTGCCGGATTCGTCTTTGCAGCGCTTTATAATGCTAGGATGATGGAGCCCAGCGATCGGACCGACCAGGCCAGAACCAGAATCACCAAACTGGTGTTTCCCCAGGATACCAATCCGTTGGGAACGCTCTACGGTGGGACGGCGCTGCAGTGGATGGATGAGGTGGCTTTTCTGGCGGCTACTCGATTTGCCCGGCGCCAGGTCGTCACGGTCTCTATGGATCGGGTCGACTTCAAGGTGCCGATACCGCAAGGTTCCATTGTCGAGCTGGTTGGTGACATCATCCGCGTTGGTCGAACATCCATGGTTGTTCAGGTGCGCATCCTGCTGGAGGATGCGATGGTTGGCACCCAGGAACTGGCGATCGAAGGCAACCTGGTGATGGTGGCTGTTGATCAAGACATGAAGCCTGCTGCGCTCTGAATATGGGTGGCTCTGACGGGAATTTGTCCGGGCCTATGCCGGCGCTACCGCCAGGACCTGCCTGGCTGTCGCTTGCAATTGCCTTGGTCGCGGCCGCCTGCATGGCGATTCTGGTCGAGCACATCCACAATATCGAGCAGGACAGATCGCTACAGGCAGATCGAAATGCCGCCATTCAGCAGGCTGCCGCCCTTCGTGCGCGGATCGAGGCCGAACTGAGCGCCAGCATTTTTGCCGCAACCGGGCTGGTCGGCTATGTCGCAGCCCATGAGGATTTCCTCGACCCGGTCCGGGTCAATGCCGCCCTTGCTGCGATTTATCAATATGGGCGACACCTTCGAAACGTGGCCCTGGCACCCGATAACGTCCTCAGCTACGTATATCCGATAGCGGGCAATGAAGCCGCGGTTGGTTTGGACTATCGTTCCAACCCTGAACAGTGGTCGGAAGTTGAAAGAGCCATGGAAATCCAAAGCAGTGTTCTGGCCGGGCCGTTGGACTTGGTTCAAGGAGGGCGCGGCTTGATCAATCGAACGCCAGTCTATCTGCGTGACGGTCGCTACTGGGGGTTGCTGAGTGTCGTTATCGATTCGGATTCCTTGTTTGCGTTGCTGGGCGATGAAATCACTGAAGGCCGACGTTTCGCGCTGCGCTGGCAAGCATCAAGCCTTAGAGCCGGGCAGCCGGTGGCCGGTGAACCGTCCGTTTTCGAACAGGACCACGTCTCGCTGGCTTTTCCCGTGCCGGGAGGCGAGTGGGAACTTGCCGTAACCAGCCGGTCTTCACAGGATGCCGGCTTGAATCAACTGCGCTGGTACCGTGCCGGTGGACATCTTTTCGCTCTCCTGGTGGCCAGCCTGCTATTTATTGCGCTTAGAGAGCGCCGCGTGATTGCGCAACTGGCGTTGACCGATCAATTGACCGGGCTGCCCAACCGTCGAGCCTTTCAGCGCCAGCTTGCGCGAGCGATACGCCATGCTCAGCGGCAGGATGTGCCGTTCGCCCTGGTTTACGTGGATCTGGACGGTTTCAAGGCCATCAATGATCGGTCAGGACACGCTCATGGTGATCGTATTCTCAGGATCTTGTCAGAACGCATGCGGCGAGCGCTCGATAAGCAGGCAATGCTGGCAAGGATAGGCGGCGACGAGTTCGTGTTCCTGTTGCCGGATGTTGGTGACGTCAGCACGGCGAATGATCGATCAGAACCCGCCGTTCTGGCAGTTCGCCAGTCGATTGAAGGACTGGATGCGGATATTTCGCTGGATGCCACCGTAGGTGTTGCCATCTATCCGGCGGATGGTCAGTCGGCTGAAGCGCTGCTTAGCACGGCTGATGGGCGAATGTACGAGGCCAAAGCCCGAGTCAGCTATACCCGCTAAGCACGGCAAAGCCGATAAAAGCGAGCGCCAGGACCACATACAGTCCAAGAATCGGCAGTATCCATCGGGCCCAGATGGCCCAGTCTATGCGCGCAGCCCCAAGCACGCCCATCAGCGTGGCCGAGGTTGGAATGATCAGGTTTGTCAGGCTATCCCCAAGCTGAAAACAGAGCACCGTGACCTGTCGCTGAACGCCCACCAGGTCACCCAGCGGTGCCATCAGCGGCATCGTCAGCGCTGCCTGTCCGGAGCCCGAGGGCACCAGGAAATTGATCAGGCTTTGGACAAAGAACATAAGCCAGGCCGATATCAGTTCTGGTACCTGGCTCAGTCCTGATGCCAGGAAGAACAGGATGGTGTTCATTACCGATGGCTGGCTTGGGTCGGTGCCGCCGAGGAGCAGCACCAGGCCCTTGGCCATGCCCACAACCAGTACTGCGGGAATCAGTCCTGCCGCGCCGTCCCGGAAGGCGCTGGCCAGTTGGTTGGCGGTCATGCGATGCGGGCCGGGGAGAAGATAGATCAGCCCTATGGCCAGCCCCATGGTGAAAAACTGGGTGGCAATCTCGGGGATGAAGTATTGATGTTCAATCACCCCCCAGATAACCCAGGCCACCCCGGCCGCGATAATCAGCAGGGCCAACGCATCACGCCCGGAGAAGCTGGCCGTTGCATCGGCCCCTGCCTGTTGCCGACGAAAATACTCATCGGTGTTATGACAGGGGGACAGCTCCGGACGGGCATGAACGCGCCGCGCCCACCACAACGTGATTGCCATCCCGACCAGCGTGAACACGATCCACATGACAATGCGCAAAGGCGCACCCGACAGGATCGGAAGGTCAGCGATTCCCTGGGCAATGGCGACGTTGAACGGATTCATCCAGCTGGCCGCGAATCCGACTCGAGAAGCGACGAACGTAACCAGAACTGCTGTAATGGCGTCGTAGCCCAGGCGGACAATGATGGGGGCGAGCAGGAGTACGAAAGCGATCGTTTCCTCACTCATGCCAAAAATCGCGCCGCCCAGTGAAAACAGGAAAAAGAGCAGCGGCAGCACCAGAATAGGGTCTTTTTCCGTGCGCAAGATCAGGGTACGTACACCGCGATCTATGCAGCCGGTCTGCATGATGATGCCGAATGCCCCTCCGACAACCAGCAGAAAACCCATGATGCCGATGGCGGCCGAGTGCCGGCTGCCCGATACCAGCCCTTCAAACGGCGCGTTGAGAAAACCGACCCGTTCCGGGTCGGCCTTGAACAACGCTGTGCCCGGAGCACCGGCATCGTCAACGCTGAAGCTGGAAATATCAACCGGCAGCGTGCGGCCTTCGGCATCGATTTCGACGACGAAACTGCCGGCCGGCACGATGAAGCTAAGTGCCACCAGGCTCAACGCCACCAGGAACAGGATGATCAAAGTGTCCGGTGTCTTTCGCGCCTCGGTGGTCATCTCATCTCCCAGCGGCCGTGGATTCGGCGTTGTCTCGCCACGTTTGAAGGGCACCAAGTATAGTCGGCGTGGCCCGGCCGGGTTGCCTGCTAGAATGACGGCGTTCGGAAAGAGCACGTTAAACGAGATCATGTCGTCCAAGAGCTGGAGAGCGCGGCAGGAAAGTGATCCCTATGTCCGCAAGGCCAGGGAATCGGGTTACCGCGCTCGAGCTGCATTCAAGCTGATCGAGCTCGATGAGCGGGATCGCCTTTTTGAAGGGGGCAGCCGAGTGGTGGATCTGGGGGCGGCTCCGGGCAGTTGGTCGCAGGTGGCACGCGAGCGGCTCGGCGAGGACGCCCGGATTTTCGCGCTCGATCTGTTGCCCATGGAGCCGATCCCGGGAGTCGACTTCCTCATTGGCGATTTCCGCGAGAATGAAGTCCTCGAGCAGCTGGAGGAATTGCTGCAGGGCAGTAAGGTTGACCTTGTACTGTCGGACATGGCCCCCAATCTATCGGGGATAGCGCCATCAGACCAGGCGCGCTCGGTCTACCTGGCTGAATTGGCCCTGGATTTTGCCCGCTCCTGGCTGGATATTTCCGGAAAACTGGTGGTCAAAGTTTTCCAGGGGGCGGGCTTTGACGAGCTGCTCACTGAGTTCAGGCGAACATTCAAGACGGTAAAGATCCGCAAACCGGCGGCCTCCAGGTCAGAAAGCAGGGAGGTATATCTGGTTGGGATAAGCCTGAAGGCCGGGGCCTGACCAGCCAATCGGCTACAATGACGAGATTCTGTCGCCCACAGCACTGACGGAGACGCACTTTGAGCGATTTTGCCAAAAACCTGATCATGTGGATCATCATCGCGATGGTGCTCATGAGCGTGTTCAATTATTACTCGCAGCCGCAGCAAGAACCGCGGTCAATGAACTACTCGATATTCCTGGAAGAAGTTCGCAGCGGAAATGTCGAGAAAGTCACCATTCAGGAAAGTGCTGGCGGCAAGACCATCACCGGCCAGTCTCGTGACGGGCAGCATTTCACGGTTCAGGCCCCTCGTGATGACGGCCTGATCAAGGATTTGCTCGACAACCGCGTCACGATCGAGGCCAAGGAGCCCCAGCGCCGCTCGATCGTTATCGATATTCTGATCAGCCTGCTGCCGGTTCTGGTCCTTGTCGGTCTGTGGGTTTACTTTATGCGCCAGATGCAAGGCGGGATGGGTGGCCGCGGGGGCGCGATGAGTTTCGGCAAGTCGCGCGCCAAGCTCCAGGGCGAGGACCAGGTGAAGGTCACGTTTGATGATGTGGCCGGTTGTGAAGAGGCCAAGGAAGAAGTCACCGAACTGGTTGATTTTCTGAGAAATCCCGCCAAGTTTCAGCGTCTGGGCGGACACATTCCCAAAGGCATTCTGATGGTCGGCTCGCCGGGCACCGGCAAGACCTTGCTGGCCAAGGCAATTGCCGGTGAAGCGCGAGTGCCGTTTTTCTCGATCTCCGGTTCCGACTTTGTCGAAATGTTTGTTGGCGTCGGCGCATCTCGCGTCCGCGATATGTTTGAAACCGCGAAAAAACATGCGCCCTGCATCATTTTCATCGACGAAATTGATGCCGTTGGACGACACCGCGGCGCAGGCCTTGGCGGCGGACATGATGAACGCGAGCAGACGTTGAACCAGCTGCTGGTTGAAATGGACGGCTTTGAAGGCAACGAGGGTATCATCCTGATCGCTGCCACCAACCGACCGGATGTACTCGACCCGGCACTGCTGCGCCCCGGCCGCTTCGACCGCCAGGTCGTTGTGCCCCTGCCTGACCTGAAAGGACGGGAGCAGATCCTGAAAGTGCATATGCGCAAGGTGCCCATTGACGATAACGTCGATGCGCGCGTCATTGCCCGAGGAACACCCGGCTTCTCCGGTGCGGATCTGGCCAATCTGGTCAATGAAGCAGCGCTGTTTGCCGCCCGGCAGGATTCAAAGACCGTGCGCCAGTCGCATTTCGAGCTTGCCAAAGACAAGATCATGATGGGCGCAGAGCGCAAGTCCATGGCCATGTCCGAGCACGAGAAGCGCCTGACCGCCTACCATGAAGCCGGCCACGCCATTGTTGGTCGCCTGGTGCCGGACCACGACCCGGTTTACAAGGTCACGATCATTCCGCGTGGGCGGGCCCTCGGGGTGACCATGTTCCTGCCCGAGCAGGACAAATATTCGATGACCAGGCAGCAGATCACTTCGCAGTTGGCCAGCCTGTTTGGCGGCCGAGTTGCCGAGGAGTTGATTTACGGTAAGGAGAACGTCACGACCGGTGCTTCCAACGACATCGAGCGCGCCTCTCAGATTGCGCGCAACATGGTAACGAAGTGGGGCCTCTCTGACGCCATGGGGCCGATCTCCTATGATGAGAACGAGGACGAAGTGTTCCTCGGACGGCAGGTCACCCAGCACAAGCACGTGTCGGACGAGACGCATCGCCAGTTGGACAAGGAGGTGCGCAGGATCATCGATGAGGCCTATCAGGTTGCCACTCGCATCCTGGATGAAAATCGTGACAAGCTCGATATGATGGCCGAAGCTTTGATGCGGTATGAAACCATCGACACGCGCCAGATCGATCAGATCATGCAGGGGCAGGAGCCGGATCCGCCAGAGGATTGGAACCAGGGCGATGAGCCTCCCAGCCCGGATTCAGATGGCGACGACGACAGCCGTGAGCCCGCTGGACAGCCTGCACCAGGCTGATTCGTTTTGGTCGAGAATTGAAAGCCGCGCCGCCCAGACGGCGCGGCTTTCGCTTTTCTGCTGACTCGGCAACCGCAGTCTTTGCCGGGCCACGAACAAGCCCTGTCCGCTGTCTCGAAGGATGTTCTCGTACAGCACGACAGTTTTATGGGCTGGACTCCAAACAGGGAATACCGATGTCCATCGATCTCGTTGCGCAAATCCACGGTGCGGCCAGCGGTCGCAAGCCGTTGGTCATGGGTATCGTCAATGTCACCCCGGATTCCTTCTCCGACGGGGGGCGCTACTGGCAGCCGGATGCGGCAATTGCCCATGCCCTGAAGCTTGCCGAAGAGGGTGCCGACATTCTCGATATCGGCGGTGAATCCACTCGGCCCGGCGCTGAACCGGTTGCGTCTGCCGCTGAAATCGAGCGCGTGGTCAGTGTCATTGATCCTCTGGCGCGCAAGCTCACTGTTCCCATTTCCATCGATACCAGCAAGCCGGAGGTCATGCGCGCCGCTGTTGCAGCCGGTGCGAGCATGATCAACGATGTCAACGCATTACGCGCCGACGGCGCGCTGGCGATGGCTGCCAGCCTGGATGTGCCGGTGTGCATCATGCACATGCAGGGGCAGCCCAGGACGATGCAGCAGAACCCCGTCTACGGCAACGTGGAAGCCGATGTTCGCGACTTCCTGGTCCATCGGGCCGAGGCGGCACTCGAGGCCGGTATTCGCCGCGAAAACATTGTCATTGACCCTGGTTTCGGTTTTGGCAAGACGCTGGCGCACAATCTGACGTTGTTGGCCGGTCTGAATCGCCTCACAGAGGCCGGATGGCCGGTGCTGGCCGGCATGTCGAGAAAATCCATGTTGGGCGCCATAACCGGCCGCGAATCCACCGACGAGCGCCTGGCAGCCTCCCTGGCCGCAGCCATGCTCTGTGCCCAGCGCGGCGCGGCGATTCTGAGAGTGCACGACGTCGCGCCCACGGTGGACGTGCTCAAGATGCTGGCTGCCGACGCCGCATCTGGTCAGCAGCAGCGTAAAATACAGTCATGAAATACTTTGGCACTGACGGCATTCGCGGGCGGGTTGGTGAGCCGCCCATCACGGTAGACTTCATCCTCAAGCTCGGCTGGGCAGCAGGGTCGGTGCTGGCCGAACGCAGCGACGATCATCCCAGCGTGGTGATCGGCAAGGATACGCGTATCTCCGGCTACCTGTTCGAATCGGCGCTGGAGGCCGGTTTTTCCGCGGCTGGCGTTGATGTGCGCTTGCTGGGTCCGATGCCGACACCCGCCGTAGCCCATTTAACGCGTAGCCTGGGGGGCGTGGCGGGGGTTGTGATCTCCGCGTCCCACAACCCCTACGAAGACAACGGCATCAAGTTTTTCTCCGGCCAGGGCGAAAAGCTGGACGATGCGCTGCAAGAGGCGATCGAGCAGCGGCTGGAAGCATCGCTGGAACAGGTGGCGCCGCATCGGCTCGGCAAGGCAGCCCGCGTTGATGACGCGGTCGGCCGCTATATCGAGTACTGCAAGGCTACCGTTCCTTATGGCACCCGTTTCGAGGGTCTGAAGGTAGTGGTTGACTGTGCCAACGGGGCGACCTACCGCATAGCCCCGCCGGTATTCAGGGAACTGGGTGCTGAGGTGGTCTCGATTCACGACAAGCCTGATGGTCTGAATATCAACACCGACTGCGGTTCCACCCACCCGCAGAGTTTGGCAAAATCCGTGATCGACGAAAAGGCCGATCTGGGTGTTGCCTTTGATGGTGATGGCGACCGGGTGGTACTGGTCGATCATACCGGTCGGCTGATTGACGGCGACCAGATTCTGTTCGTGTTGGCCAATGCGCGCCGCGCCAATGGCGGTCTGAGCGGCGGTGTGGTTGGCACTGTGATGAGTAATTTCGGCCTGGAGGAAGCGTTTCGCGGCATGGGCGTACCGTTCGAGCGCAGCCAGGTTGGCGACCGCTTCGTTCATGAGCGTCTGCGTGAGCGCGGCTGGGTACTGGGCGGAGAGGCTTCCGGGCATATTCTTTGCCTGGACCGGGCGACCACCGGTTGCGGCATTGTTTCGGCGCTGCAGGTGCTGGAAGTAGTTGCCAGGACACGCCAGTCGCTGGCGGCCCTGGCCAACGGGATGAAGAAGTATCCGCAGGTGATGATCAATGTGCCGGTGGTCGGTGATGCCAGGGCTGCGATCAGCGGCAATCCGATTCTGGATGCGGCGGTGCGGGACGTTGAATCCGAGCTTGATGGCAATGGGCGGGTCATTTTGCGACCATCGGGCACTGAGCCGGTGGTTCGGGTGACCGTGGAAGGGCCCGAATCCGACCAGGTCGCCCGCCTGGCCGATCAGCTGGCTGGCGCAGTCACCCGCGCCATCAGTGCCTGAGTTCAGATCTCAACCGTTAAGGAATCCACTGACATGAGTCAGGTTCCCGTCTTGTCGCTTGCGGAATTTGATCAACGTGCTGGCCGCTTTTCCTCCGAACTGGGGCGGGCCTGGCGCGAAACGGGCTTTGTCGGTATTCGCGATCATGGTATCGACGACGAACTGATCAAGCAGGCTTATACGGTTTTCCGCCAGTTCTTTGCACTGCCTGCCGATATCAAGCAGCAGTACCATCGCCCCGGTATTGGCGGCGCGCGCGGCTACACGGGTTTTGGTATTGAGCAGGCACGTGATCACGATGTGCCCGACTTAAAGGAGTTCTGGCACGTTGGCCGGGATTTGCTGGAAGCGAATCCGTTTCCGGATATTCTGCTGCCGAATGTCTGGCCGGCCGAGCTGCCTGCCTTCAAGCCCGTTGCGTTGGCCCTGTATCGCGCGCTTGACCAGTTGGGTGGCCGTATTCTGTCGGCATTGGCGCTGGATGTTGGTCTCGATAAGGACTGGTTTGCGCACCATATCAATGTCGGTAACTCGATCCTGCGGCCGATTCATTACCCGCCGATTCGCGATGCCGTGCCGGGTGCAGTCCGTGCCGCGCGGCATGAGGATATCAACCTGATTACGCTGCTGATCGGTTCGAAAGAGCAGGGCCTGGAAATTCTGACCCGGGATGGTCAGTGGGTGCCTGTCAGTACCTTGCCCGGCACGATTGTGGTCAATGTCGGCGACATGCTGCAGCGCCTGACCAATCACGTTTATCCCTCGACTACCCATCGGGTCGTCAATCCGGCTGGCGAGGCTGCCAGCCAGGCGCGTTTCTCGATCCCGTTCTTCCTCCATCCGAACCCGGATTTTCTGATCCAGACCCTGCCGCAGTGCATCAGTGATTCGCGCCCGAACCGCTACCCGGAGCCGATCACGGCCAACGATTATTTGCAGCAGCGTTTACGCGAAATCAAGCTGTTGTAGTGTCACCTGCCCGCGGGTCAGATCTTTGAGCGTAACGGACAGCGCATCCAGGTTCGTGAGCGGCAGCTCGATCTCCAGATCCAGTCCCTGTTCTCCGTAGCGCTCGCTGATTTTCTCGGCAGCAAACTGGGCAAGCAGCTGATGGGTGCGGTCGACATGCTCGAAGCCCAGGCAGATGCGCAAGCGTGTGGTTTCGATCAGGCGCTCGCGGCTGGCCTGGCGCAAGCACTCGGCAGCGGTGCCGCCATACGCTCGGGCCAGGCCGCCGGTGCCGAGCTTGACGCCGCCGAAATAGCGAATGACGACCACGCCGACCTGATCAAGGTCCTGCCCCTCGATCGCTTGCAGAATCGGACGCCCGGCGGTGCCACCCGGCTCGCCGTCGTCATCGAAACGATACTGTTGGCCGCTTTTCCAGGCCCAGCAGTGGTGGTTGGCGCCGGCCTCGTGGACTTGTTCGAGAAACTGGCGCATGCCGGCTTCACTGGCATGACGCTCGGCCAGGGCAATGAACCGGGAGTGCTTGATCAGCGCCTCATGCCTGGCGGGAGCAGCCAGTGTCGACATCTCGGTCACTGAATCCGGGCCTTGCGCGGTGCTGAGGTTACCTCGCAATCAACTTCAAAATCACTCAGCAAGACATTGATTAATCTGCCTTCGATAAATTCACTTTTCCGGGTGAGCGCTTGTCCTTCAGGGGTTCTGACCACCGCATAGCCGCGTTCCAGGACGCGCAGCGGGCTAACGTTGTCGAGATTGCGAACCAGTCCCTGCAGTTCACGTTGTTTCCGCTCCAACGCACTGTGGACGGCGCGCTGCAGCCTGCTTTCCAGTTCGCTCATGCGCTCGGTCAGTCGTTCCAGCTGTCTGCCGGGATGGCGCGCCTGTAGCCGCGCCCGGAGCCCCGACCAACGTTGCTGGCGATGATCCAGGGCGCGCTTCATTGCCTGCTGATTGCGCGCCTGGAGCTGTTCAAGCTGGACCCGGTGCTGATCAAGGCGTCTCCCCGGATCGCACTGCAGCAGCCGGTGGCCGACCTGGTCGACCCGCTGGGAAAGACGGTCGAGGTGCTGGTGGGTTGCCTTCAGCAGGCGCTTGTCCAGGCGCGATAGCTGTTGGTGCAGGGCAGGGCCGTCGGGGCTGACCGCTGTGGCCGCTGCGGTCGGCGTGGCTGCCCGCAAATCGGCCACAAAGTCGGCGATGGTGAAATCGGTTTCGTGGCCGACCGCGCTGACGATGGGTGTTTTGGCTGCCGCGATCGCCCTGGCCAGTGCTTCATCATTGAAGGCCCACAGATCTTCCAGTGAGCCGCCGCCGCGACCGATGATCAGAACATCGGCCCAGCCATGAGCGTCGGCCGCCTGCAGCGCCTTCAGCAATTCGCCTGCCGCCTGTTCCCCCTGCACGGGGCTCGGATAAAGGCGCACCTTGGCGACCGGCCAGCGTTGGCCGAGAACGCGCAGCATGTCTTGCAATGCCGCCCCGCTGGGAGAGGTGATCAGGCCAATGCGCCCAGGCCAGTCGGGCAGTGCCTGTTTTCGGGTGGGGTCGAACAAACCTTCGGCGTCGAGTTTTTTCTTCAGCGCTTCGAAAGCGCGGGCCAGCATGCCGGCACCGGCCTCCAGCATGCCGTCGGCGATGAGCTGGTAATCACCGCGGGCTTCATAAAGGCTAAGCCGGCCCCGCACCACCACTTCCTGGCCATTTTCCGGGCGAAAACCCAGGCCGGCGGCGTGTCCGCGAAACAGGGCGCAGCGAATCTGGGCGCGGTTGTCTTTTAGGGTGAAGTAAAGATGGCCGGAAGCTGGTCGAGCCAGGTTGGAAATCTCGGCTTGGATCCACAGTCTCGGGAATCCGGCTTCGAGATGCAGACGTACTTCCTGGTTCAGTTCCGATGGGGCGTAGACGTGGCTTTCCGGGCCTGGGGGCTGAATCGGCATCGATCAATTATAGGCGTTCGCGATTGCAGCGCGGCCATCTCGACGGGTGGGCCCTGAGTTATCCTGTGCGCCTGTCTTTCGAAATTGCCCAGACCGCATAAATGACTGATTCCAATGAAACATCAGACACCCATCGCCTGATTCTTCGCCAGACCAGGGTGGAAGACTACGCCGATATCGCCGAGATCATGGATCGCGTCTATCCCGGCGGGCTGGAAGGTGCCTGGACTGAAGCCCAGTTTGAATCGCAGATCCTGCGATTTCCGGAGGGGCAGATCTGCATCGAGGACAACGGCAAGGTCGTAGCAGCGGCCATTTCCCTGATCGTCAAGTACAGCCGCTGGGGGCAGGATCACCGCTACTGGGATATCGTCGGCAACGGTTACCTGACCACCCACGACCCCAAGGGGGACGTGCTCTACGGTGTCGATATCTTCGTTCACCCCGATTACCGCGATCTGCGTCTCGGCCGGCGACTCTACGATGCCCGAAAGGAGCTGTGTGAGCGGCTGAACCTGCGTGGCATCGTGGTCGGCGGCCGAATCCCCGGTTACCACAAGGTAGCCGACGAATTGACGCCGCAGCAATACGTGGCCAAGGTGCGGTCGCGCGAGCTTACTGATCCCATCCTGACCTTTCAGCTCGCCAACGATTTCCAGGTAAGGCGCATCGTTCGGGACTATCTGCCCAAAGACGAGGCATCGGCCGGGTTTGCGACCCTGCTTGAGTGGGTGAATATTTATTTCGAAGAGCCGACCAAGGGCATTACCGGGGGGCGGCCGTCGGATGTGCGTATTGGCGCCGTTCAGTGGCAGATGCGGCCGACCCGCTCACTGGAGGATCTGTTCTCCCAGATTGAGTATTTCGTCGATGCGGTGTCAGGCTACCAGGCTGACGTGGTCCTTTTTCCCGAGTTCTTCAACGGCCCGCTGATGGCGCCCTGGAATGATCAGGGGCCGGCTGAGGCGGTGCGGCAGCTGGCCGGCTATACCGAGGCAATTCGTGACGAGATGCTCAAGTACGCGGTCAGCTATAACATCAATATCATCGCCGGGTCCATGCCCGAATACGACGGCGAGCATTTGCGCAATGTCTGTTACCTGCTGCGCCGTGACGGCAGCTGGGACCGCCAGTACAAGGTTCATGTCACCCCCGACGAGGTCAGCTATTGGGGCTTGACCGGCGGTGACAAGGTCAAGGTGTTCGACACTGACTTCGGCAAGGTCGGCATTCTGATCTGCTACGACGTGGAGTTCCCGGAACTGCCGCGATTGATGGCAGAAGAGGGTATGCACATCCTGTTTGTTCCTTACTGGACGGATACCAAGAATGCCTACCTGCGGGTTCGCCGCTGCGCCCAGGCCAGGGCGATCGAAAATGAATGTTACGTGGTAATTACCGGCTCAGTCGGCAACCTGCCTCGGGTGGAGAATATGGATATGCAGTATTCGCAAGCTGCGGTATTCACCCCGTCAGACTTCGCTTTTCCCCACGATGCGATTGCCCACGAGGCTACGCCGAACACGGAGACCATGCTGATCGCGGACCTCGACCTGGACAACCTGCGCGAAATCCGCTCACATGGCTCGGTGCGCAATCTCAAGGATCGCAGACTCGATCTGTTCGAGCTACGCTGGCGGGAAAAATGAGCGCTTGCCAGCCTGGCGTAACTTGCGGCTGTTATGATGAAGACGGGTTTAAACGAGAGAGGCTTGGTGAAATGTGGTCTGAACTGATTGCCGTGGTGATCGGATTGTTGATCGGTGCTGTAGGCGCGTGGGTATGGTTGAAAAAGCGCGGCGGCCCGAGCGGCTCGGTCGAGCAGCTGCAGCAGGAAAACGCTCGCTTCCGCGAAGAAGTCAACGAGCACTTCGTGCAAACTGCCGAGCTCATCAACCAACTGACCGATAGCTACAAGGCCGTGTTTGACCACTTGAGCGACGGTGCCGACAAGCTGGTTGATACAGATACCTTGCGCGAGCGGATGCCGCGAGTCACCAGCCAGGAAGTGCGTCTGAAGCATATTGGCGCACCGCAGGAAGACAAAACGGATTAACTGGATAACTCAGGGCACTACCCTGAGGACCTCGCCGTCGAAGTGGTCGGTGAGAATGTACAGGGCGCCGTCAGGGCCGACCTGCACATCGCGCAGCCGTCGGTTGATGTCCAGATCCAGTGTCTCTTCGGAGACCACCTCACTGCCATCTAGCTGGATACGGCGGATAGAACGGTCAACCAGGCTGGAAACCAGCAAGTCACCGTCCCAGCCCTGAAAAAGGCTGCCGCGATACTGGCTCATGCCTGCTGGCGCGATTGACGGCGTCCAGTCGATCTTCGGGTCTTCCATGCCGGGCCGCGAGGTGTAGGGGGTGATTCTGGCGCCGGAGTAATCGACGCCGTGGGTGGCCACCGGCCATCCATAGTTGGCCCCGGGCTTGATCAGGTTGAGTTCGTCGCCGCCGCGGGGGCCATGTTCGTGCGACCAGATCAACCCGGTTTCGTTGTCAAATACAATGCCCTGGGGGTTACGATGGCCGTAGCTGAAGATTTCGGCCAAGGCCCCGCGCTGGTTGACGAAAGGGTTATCCCCCGGCACGCTGCCGTCACGGTTCAGGCGCACGATGGTGCCCGTGTGATTGTCGAGCTTTTGTGCCTGTTCGCGATAGTCGAAGGCATCTCCCAGGGTCAGCAACAGGGTGCCGTCGTCAAGAAAGGCCACGCGGGCGCCGTAGTGGACCGGCCGGTTGCGGGCCGGTTCAGCGGTAAACAAGACTTGATTGTCGACCCAGCGCATGCCATCGAGCCGACCCCGGACAAGACGCGTTGCGCTGCCTCGGCGGTCGCCATGGGCCAAGGTCAGGTAAATCCAGCCGTTGTCGGCAAAATCCGGGTCAAGGACGACTTCCATCAAGCCTCCCTGGGCGGCGACGTAAGCCTCGGGGACATCAGCTACCGGATCGGGAAGCAGTTCTCCGTCCCGGATCACCCGCAGCCTGCCGGCGCGCTCGGTGACCAGCATCCGTCCATCAGGCAAAAAGGCAATGGACCAGGGATGTTCGAGTCCTTCGGCAATCGTGTCGATCTGGAAGGCGCTGGCTGGTTGCCAGAACATCAGGGCTAGCAGCAGGAACAGCAGTCGGCGCGAAACAGTCATCGAAAGCTCCGAGTTATCGAGAGATGCCGCCACGATAACTCAAAGCGGGTAAGCTGACTGCAAGTATCCGCTGGTCAACGGTGATCCTGTATGCAAACAATTCGATGGTTGGGGGGCTTTTTTGCCGGGGTAGTGGTCGCAGCCGGGCTGGGAAGCATCTTTCAGACTCAGTACAACCTGTCCCGAATCGCTGCGCTGGGCGAGCCCATGCCACTGTCGCTGCGCCTGTCGACAATGCTCCAGGACCTGGTCCATTTTGCGCCGATCTACGCGATTATCGTGGCCGCGGGCTTTCTGATCGCGTTTGCTGTTGCCGGATTGTTGTCTGGCGTATTCAGAACGTACCGTATTCTGCTTTATCCTGCGGCGGGCTTCACTGCCATCGTCGCAGCCCTGCTGATCATGTCGGCGATGCTGCCGGTTACCGCCATCAGCGCCGCCCGCTCAGGCTTCGGCCTGCTGTTCCTGGCCGTGTTCGGTGCCCTGGGCGCCTGGCTCCACGCCCGCATCACCGACAAAACGGCCTGATCTGGTACCAGCGCCGGCACCGAAACCGCTGCTCGCAGCCGTTGAGCTGGCGCTGGTAGGTTAGGGCTCGGGCATCGACCCGGCTGGCGATTGACTGCAGCTGGCGATTGTTTCGCCAGCCGCCACGCTGGTAGCCGGTGTGCCCCTCGTGGTAGGCCAGGTAAAGGTTGTAAGCGTCATTCTTCGCCAGGCCCAGGCGGCGATGGCTGACATCGTTGTACCAACCGATGAAATCCAGCGCGTCGGCCATGTTGCTGCGCCGGGCGCGGCGGTTGCCGGTGGCTTGCTGGTAATCAGACCAGGCCGGATCCTGGGCCTGGGCGTATCCTCGGGCGGAAGATGGGCGCCGACCGGGGATGACACCGAGAATACGTCGACGCTCAGGCCGCACCCTGGCGCGAAACGACGACTCCTGCTGAACAAA
>SKQI01000133.1 GCA_007119095.1 Wenzhouxiangella sp.
ACCAGCAGCAAGATCAGGGCCAGCACCAGGGTGGCGCCGCGCTGGCCACTTGCGAGCCGGCTTGAAAGCTTGTTCATACTCATGACAGCTGAACCTCAGCGAACCGTGATGCGGTTGCGAACGGCAACCACGTTGGAATAGACCTGCCGCACCCGGCGATCATTGGCCGTGACTTCCAAATCCCCTTCAATCAAGAGGGTCTGGGCCAGCGCCCGGTTGTCGGCATCCTCAGGCGAGGCCATGATCAGGTTCAGATGCACGGCCTCGACAAGATCCCAGCGATTGCCGGGAATATTGGCAGCCGTCCAGAGCCCCGGCTCGTTTCTGACCCGGTAAAAGATCTGGAGGGACTCCACGCCATCGACCAGCTCTTCTCTGATACAGCTCAAGTCTGGGGAGCCACTGCCATCACCACAGTTGATCAGACGCCATAGCGCCTGCCTGGGCCGCTGGGCGGTGGAAGCCGAGCTCTCGGCAACGGCATAGTGAATGACCGATGGCTGGTAGAACTCGGTTTCGGTGTTGTAGGGCGGCCAATTACCCGGATGACCGGCAGGCTCTGTTCCTTTGCAAACCAGCACCGAAGCCGTACCCGTAGGGACGTTTATGCAGACATCACCAAGACCCAAGTCACAATTGACAGCGAGGAAGGCTGCTCCTTGGGGTATACCAGCAGCACAACTTCCCGTTTTCTGTCCTATTGGGCAGGTGGGTATATTTGGGAAAACCTCGCCAGATTTCCCCTGATCGCAGCCGGAACAGCCGCTGCGGTTGGGTGATAACGTGTACATGGCAAAAACATCACTGCCTGCCAATGCCTGGAAAGTACTGCTGGCAAGCGCCGCTGGCAACCCATCGGTGCCGTTGCTCCAGTCGCTGGGGTCAGTACCGCCAGTCGCCGGTAGGGCCAGCTCTTCCTCAACACCGGTGCCGTCATACTCCCAGCCCATAACGGGGTTCTGATTCATCAGTTCGGCCAGCGCTGGATCATCGACCCAGTTGCGTATATCCACCGACCGATTACCGCAAATGGCCTCCGAGTCTGCCATGCGGATATCACGGTTCATGATCTCGAGGGCATAGCGGGCACTTTCCTGGGCCCGCGCCAGACCGTCGGACACGTTGTAGGTCACGCGGCTTGCAATAAACAACTGGATCAAGGCGGCACCGATAGCCAGCCCGATAACCATCGCGATCATCAACTCGATCAATGAAAATCCGAGCTGCGGCCTAGAGAACATTCCTGACTGGCTGGTTTTCATAATCTACTCCTCACCACCAACTGATTCGTACTGCTTTCTCCGCCGTCTCCAAGGCGCGCGTCATCCCAGCTGGCGGTTATGGTGATGTGACCGTCGATGGCCAGATCAATCTGCATATTGAAGTCGCCGGGAAAATTCCTGGTATAGCGATCCGCGGCGAAACTGGTCTGCACATCGGCAAGCTCTTCCCCAGCCCTGAGCCGGTCCAGCGCATCGTAGATGTAGGTCGTTGCCAGACTGTGGTGATGAGAGCCCTGAGCATTGGTCAAAGCCAGGTTGTGCAATGCGGCCAAACCAAGCAGACCGACTGACATGACAATCACGGTAATCAGCACCTCGAGCAGGGTAAAACCGTTTTGGAACCGCCTGTTCATCATCCGCATGTGCCCTCCCTTGCCTGTGGACGACCGACTCGATTGACTTCGACCATGCGCGCTCCGGCAGCACCGGCTGCGCATCTGTTGCCCTGTGCCCGCCATAGCATTCGCTCGCCCTGCTCCAGTGTCTGAACCCGGCCCATCGGATTGTATCGAACGACGTTCTGGCTATCGCCCGATTCAACTCGGATCAAGGTAACTCCAGCTGGGGCATCGAGCTCCCAGACGCGAATCACGGCACCGGCATTGTCCCCGGAAGCCACTCGAGCCACCCAACCACGGGCCCAGTTCGCATCGCTGGCGCAGTCTGGATCCTCCGGATCGCCGTTGAACACGCATAGCTCCACGGTCTCGACACGCCGAATCGCCTCCGAGCGGGCAACATTAAGGGCTGTCACCATCTGATTCGCCAGACCAGTAACGCGGTTGCTCTCGATGAAGTTCACGAAGCTGGGAATGGCCACGGCCATCAGCACGATGGCAACGATCACTGTTATCAGAAGCTCCAGCAAGGTAAAACCAGCTTGGCGGATCATCATCAGCACACAGTCAATTTATCACCTACTAACTGTAGCGCATCCACACAAGGCAAGGAAGCCCTCACCGACAGACGGTGTCAAATCTGCGATCAGCGGCTGCCCAGTCGGTGCGCTCACTTGGGTTAGACTTGCCGGCCAGTTCATCAAGGCTGCACTCCGTGCTTCAACCATTCACCCGGCAACTGGATGTACCGCACTCCGTGTTCAAGCATGGGCTGCTGCTTGTGTTTTTACTCTCCGGGCTGGCCGGGCTAGTCTATCAGGCCGTGTGGGCGCAATACCTTGGGCTGATCCTCGGTCATGCCGCCTACGCCCAGGCACTGGTGCTGGCCACTTTCATGGGCGGCATGGGCTTGGGTGCTTACATGGCGGCAAGGTATAGCGCTGGCTGGCGTAACCTGGTGCGCGCCTATGCCGGCGTGGAGGTGCTAATCGGTCTGGCCGGACTGGCCTTCCATCTGGTTTTCCTGCAGTTACATGCGCTGGCACTGGATAGCCTGCTGCCGCTGGCACCGGGGCCAACCAGCGCAGAAGTGCTCAAATGGTTCCTCGCCATCGGCTTGATCCTGCCACAATCCATCCTGCTCGGAATCAGCTTCCCGCTGATGAGCGCCGGCATCATGCGGCGGCTACAAGGTGAGCACGGGCAAATTCTCGGCAGCTTATATTTCACCAACAGCATCGGTGCGGCCATCGGGGCCCTTGTTGCCACATTCGTGCTGGTGCCTCGGATCGGGCTGCCAGGCGCCGTCCAGTTCGCCGGGCTGCTCAACCTGCTGGTCGCAGTCGCTGCTTGGCTACTGGGCAGCGACCCGAAAGGACAAGCCGCCCGCGCCATTGCTTCCATTAGGCCATCAGCGACCCATGCTGGCGAGGATAGAAGCAGAACGTCCGTAAGCGGCTTGCTGCGCCTGGTCCTTATTGCCACGGCCCTTTCCAGCGCAGCCTCGTTTGTATACGAGATCGGCTGGATTCGTATGCTGTCGCTGGCCGTGGGCACCACGCTGCATGCCTTCGAGTTGATGCTGGCGGCTTTCATAGGTGGCATGGCGCTGGGCGGGCTGTGGATACGCAATCGCGCCGACCAGTACGCGAGGCCGTTGGTCGCGCTGGGCTGGATCCAGATGACAATGGGCTTAAGCGCGGTCGCTTCCCTGGCGCTGTATGCCTTTGGGGCTTTTGAGTGGGTAGCCTTCCTGATCCAGGCCTTGTCGCTCACGGACGCAGGCTATGGCCTTTACAACGTCGGCACTGCCGTCGCCGCCATTGTCATAATGCTCCCGGCTGCGTTTTTTGCAGGCGCCACCCTCCCGCTGTGCACCAGCCTTCTGTTGCGCCGCGGGCATGGCGAATCGGTAATTGGCAAGGTTTACGCCTGGAATACCTTTGGCGCGATCCTGGGCGTGTTCGCCGCCATTCACTTCCTGATCCCACAGCTCGGTCTGCGCAATGCCATGCTCGGCGCTGCAGCCATGGATATGCTGATTGGACTGGCGCTGATTCGGGCTCACTTCGATGGCAGAGAGCGCTGGCCAGCCCTGGCCCGCGCGGCCACACCCGCCGTTGTTGCCCTGACACTGGCAATCACCCTAGTCGAGTTCGACCCCCGCCGCCTGGCTTCCGGCGTGTTTCGTAGTGGCTCGCCAATACTGGCCGAATCAGTCGATGTGCTCTTTCACCGGGATGGCAAGACAGCCAGTGTTGCAGTTTTCCAGACCGCCAACCAGAGCCGGTCAATCAGTTACAACGGCAAGGTCGATGCAGCACTGAGCATGAGAGAGGGCCAAGCGCCGACGATTGATGAACCGACCATGGCACTGGCTGCTGCCTTGCCGTTAGGAATGCACCCGAATCCCCTTGAGGTTGCAGTCATCGGGCTCGGGTCAGGACTGACTACCCACGTGTTGTTGAGCGACTCGCGTCCCAGCCGCGTGGAAACCATTGAAATTGAACAACGGATGATTGAGGGCGCGCGCTTGTTTGAGCACAGGGTCAGTCGCGTCTATGATGATCCGCGCTCCCACTTGGTTATCAACGACGCAAAGTCGGCTCTATCCAGTCGTGGACAGCGATATGACATTATAGTCTCCGAGCCTCCCAACCCCTGGGTAGCCGGCGTTGGTCAGTTGTTTGCCACCGAGTTTCATGAACTGGTGAGCCGGCGCCTGAACGACGATGGAATTTTTCTCCAATGGATACACCTGTACGAAATCGACGACTTCCTGGTCGGCTCGGTTCTCTCCGCATTGACTCCTCACTTTCCTTACACTAAGGCATGGCTGTCAAACAGCAGCGACTTGATGATCGCGGCCTCACGCTCACCATTGCCCGCCCTGGATGAGCAGCGATTGTTCGGAACTGAACTCGGCCGCGAGTTGGAGCTTGCCGGCATCAACTCCATTCATCATGTGAACCTGCGCAAGTTTGCCGATGCTGACTGGTTGCGTGCACTGAGCCACAGCCTTGGCGCACCAGCGAATTCCTATTTCTTTCCCCTGCTCAGCCTGGATGCGCCGAGGGCACGTTTTCGCCGGGTCGATGCCGACAACCTCAGGCAGCTTGGCATGGACTTGCCGATCGCCCTTCAGATTCTTGGTATCGGGCAATCACTGCCGTCTGACGTGGCGACTTCCGGACTGAGACATCTGAGTGCTGAAAGCCGAACCGTAGCGGCCCGCCAGATGCTTGAGCACCTGCTTGATGAAGACAGTGCCGGCCTCACATCGCCTGATGCCATTCAACGTCTCGCCTTGCTGCGGCTGTGGTCAAGTGATTGCGAACAATTATCAGACTCAACGAGACTGCGGCGCTCCTGGCTGGCGCTCTATTCGCAGATCGTCGGTGAGATACTGCCCTACCTGGACGCCGAGGGCGCTTACCCCCTGGCCAGCGGTGAAGGCTGGATGACCTGCAATGAGCTGCCGAATAGTATTGCAACACTGATGCAACTGACCGGGGCGCTTGCCGAACGCGCTCCCAGTCCGGTAGAGAGTGCTGCGCGACGTTGGCTTGACCTTGTCCTGGAGAAGAATCTGCCGGACATGAGCCTGACACAACAAGCATACCTGGCCGGCCAGGCATCGCTGATCGTATTGGAACGGCGGGGTGAGGCGAGAGCGTTCAGGACCTACTACGGCACTGCCGCCGATACGACAGTACTTGACAGCCTGGCCCAGGCTGCGCTTGAAACATACCTGGACGGTTACTGGTAATCCACCCCCTCGTACCATGCCTGCCATGCCCGCTTCAAGGCCTGGTCAGCCTGGATTTGCGGCAGAAAATAGGCCTGGAAAAGGGCCGGATAAATCCGGTACAACACGGCAGCGCGGCGAGCATAACGCTCAGGCGACATACCGCCCAGGTCTCCGACCTCAACAGCGAAACTTTCCGGGCTTGCAATGACGGGGTCAAAACCGCGCGCTGTCGGGAAACGCGGTGGCAGCACCTTGAACTCGAGGATAGGGCGGTTATCGGTATTGATTGGCGCGACCGGCAAGTTGCCGCGAAACATGTCGGGGCTTAGCAAAATGTCGGAAAGGTACTCTGCTGGATCGAATGGTGCCAACGACTGACGCAAACGCCTTTCCAGCATCGGATCGACATTCAGCTCCCCGAAATCCCTGGGTTGAAGCGGACGATCGGAACAGGTAACGAAGAGATACCCCCCTCGCAACGTGCGCAGTTCACAATGCGCAAAGACTTTTTTCAAGGTGGATATCACCGTCAATACCCCGGCTTCGGTCATGTCGCCTGTCGAGACCCAGGTCGAAAAGACGCCGCCATCGCGCAACGCATCCCGCACCATTTGGTAAAACTCCAGGGTATAGATCTTGCCAGCTGAATAGTATGTCGGTGCCGGCACGGAATTGATGATTGCATCGAACTGGCCGGCACTCGCGCCGAGCAGACTGCGGCCATCGACAAGATGAATATTGGCGTTCGGATTGGCATGAACCAGCAAGTTGGAAAAAGCGATATCAGGAACCAGCATAAGAAAGGCGCCGTTGATTTCGGCAACTTCAACCTGCTCAAAAACACGTGCCGCAGCGCCGGCCGTTATTCCAGAACCTAATCCCAGCACCATTGCGCGCTCCGTACTCGGCGCTGTCAGTGCAGGAATCACGCCGCTGAGCAGCTCGGACGCAGAGGTTACGCCTCTCGACTCCACGACAATGCTCGGATGGCCGTTGTAGGACAGCCAGGTACGCTGGCTGCTTTGAATCAGGGACGCGCTTTCGCCGGCCCAACGGTAAATATGAACCTGGTCATCGACACTAATGCGAGAACGCGTTGAAGCCAAATGAAAGTCAACATCGTCCCAGGTGGCGCCGGCCACGATCAACAGTACGACAGTCATGGCAGAGAACACGAGACCCTTGCGAAGCGACTTTGACAATGCCTTACCCGCCCCGAAGTCATACGCGAGCCAGGCTGCAATAAGGGCGAGCATCGCCACGATAGCCAGTAATCCCCAACCTGGAAGCAGCGGGTGCAGAAAGGCCACGAACATCAGGTAACCACCCGCGTTGGCCAGCCCCGAGAACCAGAGCAACTCACCCGCCTCACGCGCAACCGCACGTTCCTGGCGCATCAGTGCGGGAAGCGTGATCCCAAATAGCACCATTGGGGCCAGGCCTAGCGCGGCTGCGTACAAAAACCGTTCTGCAAATCCTGCCAGGCCGAATCCATCGGTCAACGCAACGGCGCCATCGTGAAACAAGCCTACCGGGCTGATCAATATCAAGTAGGTGGGTAGCAGCACCACAGGGAGCCAGCCCATTGCAGCTTGAAAGCTTGCTCTGGTGCGCGAGGCTATCCATGCCCCCAGACTCAGCCCCAGAAGGATCACCGCAAGGCCGGCTGCAAAATTGGAGCGGTGGGGGCCAAGCACCAGGTCCAACGAGCGCAGCAAGAGCATCTGAACCAAAGCACTGGCGGTGCTGGCCAGGCAAACCGCCAACAGCGTGCGAGCGGCAAACCGATGCCTGAGCAAAGCGGGACGGCGAATGTCGGTTGCTCTGACCCAAAGCAGCACAGCACCGACGATCATGTTCAAAAAACCCAGCACATGGAGCGAGGCACGAATGCCCAGCCACGCTACCAGCAAGCCCTCAATCACAACGATGCCGCAAAACGCACCGAGGTTATACCGCGAATAAACCCGCTCGAAGGCCCGTCCAGTGCCGGTGAGCGTGGCCTTGACATATCCGCTGTAAAGCGGCACGCCAACTCCGATCATCAGAGCGGCCGGCGCCACCAGCAATGCCATGGTCAGCATCGTAAGTGTCGGTGTTGCGGCAACTATGGCCCAACCCCCCTGGTTGCTCAGAAGCCAGGTCAGCAGCGGCAAAGCGAACGCATACAATCCTGCTCCGAGCTCGACCAGCGCAAGCCAGCGATGACTCAGATAAGCAAGCCGCGCACCAGTGGCAATGCCGAGCAGAAAAGTGCCCAGCATTGCCGCATGCACATGCAAGGAATCACCAAGAAATATCGTCAGGTGACGCAGATAAAGCACCTGGTAGCCCAGCGCACAGAACCCGGAGATGAATGCCAATCGGGCAATGACCAGATCGCGCTGCACGTCAACCACCCAAGATCAGAACACAATCAACGGCGAGTCAAATGGCGAAACGCCATCGAAGCCATGCGACCAGCGAAATTCAAGTACGGGTCGGTCGTCAGTGTGCAGTGGACCGCGATATTCGGCAGCCAACCTTTCAAGCTGGACGCCCGCCCACTCGGCCTGCCCCAGCAAGGCAGGAAACATCGCTTCCGGCTCTTCTCCAGCCACCCGGATCCACTCCCTTCTCGCATCCGGACCGGCCCTTTCGAAATGCGCAACCGGGTCGAACGACTCCGGCTCATCGCGAAAAGCGACCACATTGAACGAAGTGCCACCATAGACGGGGAAGTAGTAGACCCTTGGAAACACCTGCGATATTCCCCGAACAAGCATGCCAAGATCAGCCCCCCAGAACAGCTGCGTGTAGACGCCCCCGGGGTTCAGTCGTTCACGTGCCTGGCGCCAGAAATCCAGGGTGTAGAGACCGGACGATCCCGGCAGGTAAGGGTCAAGCACGTTGACCGAAATGATGTCCCATTGGCGGTCCGAGCTCAACAGCACCTGACGACCATCACCTTGGAGCAAATCAACCCTAGAGTGCGATGCAATCCCAAAGTTATGAGGCGCCAGCCATGGCTGCAGATCGATCAGAAAGGGCAGAATTTCGACTGAACGAACATATTCCACCTCTGGATACAGCGTATAGGCACCCGCGGTAATTCCGTATCCCGTGCCAATATTGAGAACATTTCGACTTTCGGCGGCAAGCAGCACGGTCAGGTGGGCAGCCATCTGCTGCGCCTGGGTTGTTTGCGGCAGCCCCAGGTCGTAAACCAGGCTCAGCCGATTATTGCGGACTCGATGGGTTCCAGCAGTGGTCTCGACCAGCACCTGGACGCCATACTCGTCCTCATTGCTCAACACCAGTATTTCGTCAGCCCGGATAAGCACCAGATTGGCAGGAGTGAGCAGGTAAGCCGTTGAGCTGACAATGGCGGCGAGCAGCATTGCGGCCAATCCAATCACGAGCTGCGGACGATTCAGACGATGAGAATGGCGCAGGAAGAGCACCAGCCCTAGGACAGCAGCGGCCAGCGAAACCAGGTGAAAGCCTGTAACTGTGCCGACCCAACGGGTGAGCAGGAACGTCGCAAGGATCGCGCCGGCAACCGCGCCCAGCGTATTGACCAGGTAAAGTCGGCCAACCTGCGGCCCCGGAGTGACATCCAGACGGCTTGCTCCCCAGAGCAGCAATGGAAATGCCAGCCCCAGAATCAGGATCGGCGGCCCAATCAACAAAACGGTCAGCGCCAATCGACCGGCAACTCCGTCGCGAAGCCCGATCAGAAAGCCGTCGGCATCTGGAGCCAAAACGCCTGTCACCGGCAGCAGCATGAGGACCTGGACCACTGCACCGATCATCAGTATGACTCCGACCAGAAGGCGTACCTGATCGGCCGTTCTGACACCGAGCGCTCGTGCCAGATGGGGCGCCAACAATGCTGCAGCGCCCAACGCGGCAATGAACACGAACAACAAGGCGGCAATCGCCTGGGTCCTGTCTCCCAGCAGGAACCGGGTAATCCTCCCCCACAGAATCTCGAGCGACAGTACCAGGGCACCCGCTGCAAATGCCAGTACAGGCCAATCCCGCTGCTGCTGTGATCGCGTCCGCGAGGACGGTTTTTCACTCACGGGCCTGACCGACGCCGCCCGCTCAGAGCCGGCAGCGAACCGGCCGAGCAAGGCGAGCGCGCCGGCCGCCGACAACAGATCCAGGATCGCGGCGCTATAGATGGCACCCTTGAGACCGACCGCCCAGATCAGGAAAAAACCGGCCGCCAACGCGCCACATGCAGCTCCAAGCGTATTCCACCCGTACAAGTACACAGCCGCTTTGCGCGGTGACATCTTTGCCGCCAAAGTGCCCAGCAGCGTTGGAAGCGTTCCACCCATCAGCAGGGCCGACGGTGCGATCAACAGCGTAGATACAAGCAATGCGTAGCCGACGGTCGCTGCAAGGCGGTCCGGCCCCGGCGACCAACCGGCAATAGACGTGGTATGGGAGAACAGAATCAGGCTGGCGGCCACTGCCGTAAAGGCAATGGCGATCTCAAGCCAGATGTAGCGCCTTAACGCCTGTTTTCCCCAAGGGTTGGATCGACCAAATAGCCAGGCGCCCACGGCCAAACCACCCAGAAAGACCGAAAACACCGCCGACATGGACACAACGGTGGAACCAAGCGCATCGCCCAGACTGCGGACCCAAACCACTTGATAGATCAGGCCGGCAGCACCTGAAATGAAGAAAATGGGATAAAACCAGGCAGTCATGCTATCCCCTTGGCCAAGAAACCATAGTCTAGTCGAGTAGCTCATCCATTACTGGATGTCGCCCTCACAGAACCGGACGTGCGGCGTTACCGCATCCGGCTCTTCCGAGCAGGTGACCCGGAAAGACGTTCATCCATCCCTGGGAGTCATTAATGCGGGCTTTGGCCATTGGGTAGACGTCCGTCAGCAAATGAGTCAGCCGGTCGCCATTGGACTTCTGGCCGCGACGCTTCAGGGACTCGCACCACAACCGCCAGAGCCGCCAGCGATATCGGGCCAACGCCCGGTAGTTGCCGCGGATGCCGTAATACTGGTAGTAGCCCAGTAAGTGCTTGCGCAGCTTCTGGCATTGCCAAGCCAGCGGCTGGTGGCGTTGTTTCCGCAGCCAGGCCGTGGCCTGGAGCAAGTGGCGTCGAAAGCGCTTACGCGCGGTCTTGCGGAGAACCAGATAGCGACCTTTGCGGTCCTTGCCAAGGATGTGGATCAAGCCCAGAAAGCCGAAGATCTCCGGCTTGTTCCCACGCCCCGGCCAGTGGCGGCCAAAACGGATCAGTCGGGTCTTGGCCTGATTGAGCGCCAGACCGCAGTCCGCCAGACTTTCCTCCAGCCGAGCTTTGAGCGCGAGGGCGTCGTGCTCGATTGTTTCGAAGCACACCTTCAGGTCCAGATCCAACACCCAGTTCACCTGACCTTTCTGCAGGAAGGTTTGCACCGCCTGCAGAGCATGATTCTGGTTGCGCTCCGGAAGGAAACCGTAGCTCAGCTCGTGAAAATCGCACTCGTAGATAACATTGAGCACTTCGAACACGGCCGACTGGACAATCTTGTCTTCCACCGTGGGAAGTCCGATCGGCCGTTGGCCTCCGTCCGGCTTATCCAGCCATACCCGTTTGGTCGGGCTGGCCTGGTAACGCCCCGGTTTAAGTCGCTGGTGCAGGTCGCGGATATTGGCCGACAGGTGACAGGCGCAATCAGCCTTGGTCTGTCCATCGATCCCCGCGCCGGCTTTGGCCTTCAGCCCATTGTAGTCATCCAACAGCGTCGACTCGCTCAGGTAATGTGCCAGCGAAGTGAACTTCTCCTTAGCATGGACTCGCGGCCGCTCCTGCACACAACAAAGCTCCGGATAGATGCTACTCCGGTTCTGGGTCCGGTTCATCGTTCCCTCCGTCGTGTTCCCTGCTCGGCCCATCCCTTCGCTCCACCGGCTCGCGCGGAACGCGCTTCGCCCTCTACATCACTACCATGAACGGATCTGACGCCCGGACAGCGTTGACCGCCAAGCGCTCCGGTCTTCCCTTGCTCTTGGCCGCCCCGCTTGCGCGGGTTCCGCCCGGGTCTCTCCTGTTACGTATCCAGCCCTGAAGTCTCGACATGTGCCAATGCCCCCGGAAGTTCCTCGCGGTTGAGGCTTTTGACCGCGCAATGCTGCCTGCGAACTCGGCAGTAGCCCTCGGCACCCTCGGGGCTTACCCACATACCTCATTCTTCTTCCAGTCTACGCTTCCCTCCCGTCATTACTGGCGCGCACGCAATACTCGGTTACCGCCTCCATGCCTTTGGCTTGACGGATCGGCCTTTCACCGACTTGGCTGAAAACACAGCTTTCAGGACACACGCCCGACTAATTCATGGACTTGCGCGCGTCCTCGCTAGTCTATTGTCCGCACAGGGGATGTTTCTCAGTCGATCGTATGATCTGACAGGTGTAGACTGAAAGACTTTGCAGCTCTCGGACGGCGACCTAGCGGAAATCTAGCTTTCTCGATGTCAGTTCCCAGTACTGGGCCCGGCAGATATGGAAACGTAATAGCGCTTCGCATCACAGGACGACAGGAAGCCGCGCATTCAGCGGCTGGTGTCTGCTGCAACTGCAAAGGGCCGATCAATGGATGATCGGCCCTTTGCAAAACCAACAAGCCTGTTCGGTTTGTGCTTGAACCGATAGGCTTGCAGGTCGACGACCTACTTGCCGTAGCGCTTCTTGAACTTGTCGACGCGGCCACCGGTGTCCATGATCTTGTGCTTGCCGGTGTAGAACGGGTGCGACTTGCTCGAGACTTCAACCTTGACCAGCGGGTACTCGG
>SKQI01000045.1 GCA_007119095.1 Wenzhouxiangella sp.
CTTACTGTGGGATTGGCATAGGCCTCCATCACCGCGTAGGAGAAGTGGAACATCAGGATGATGCCGGCGATGACCAGCGCGCGGGTGTTCAACCGCCAGACGCCGATCAGCGGCAGGATCAGCGGGATCATGGTAATGCCCAACACCAGCGGCACTGGAAAGTGCGCCGACGGATGCAGCCAGCCAAACCAGATCGGCTGCAGAATCAGGACAGCCAGCAGCGTCCAGCGGCACCAGCTCAATCGGATCATGAGCGCGCCTCCAGGCGAGCAGCCAGGTCAGCCACCCTCGCCCCCAGAGCGCGGCACAGGTGGCATTCGTCTTCATCCAGTGCCCGGTCGCTGTCCTGGCCGGCCAGGTGGCTCGGGCCATAGGGCGTGCCGCCACTTTGGGTTTGAGTCAGGCGCGGTTCCGTGTAGGGCAGCCCGACCAGCACCATGCCATGGTGCAGTAGTGGAATCATCATGCTCAACAGGGTCGCTTCCTGGCCACCATGCAGGGTTGAGGTCGAGGTGAAGACGCCGGCTGGTTTGCCGGCCAGGGCACCCGATGCCCACTCGCTGCCCGTGCCGTCGAGGAAGTACTTGACCGAGGCGGCCATGTTGCCAAACCGCGTTGGGCTGCCGAGGATCAGGCCCTGACACTCGCGCAGGTCTGCACTCGCCACCAGGGACGGCCCGTTCTCGGGCAGGGGCTGTTGAACGGGATCGATGGCCGAGGTCAGCGGTGCCACGGCGCGCAGCCGTGCCTGGCAGCCGTCCACCTGCTCGACGCCACGCGCGACCTCCCGGGCCATGGCCAGGGTGTTGCCGTGGACAGAATGCACGACGATAAGGATTTCTGCCATGTCAGAGAATCTCCAGAACCGCTTCGGGCGGTCGACCGATGCGGGCCCGGTCGCCGTTGATCACGATAGGTCGCTGAATCAGCCGCGGTTCGGCCAGCATGGCTTCGATCAGGCGCGATTCCGGCAGCTCCGGCGTCAGGCCCAGTTCCTTGTAGGCCGATTCGCCCTGGCGAATCAATTCGTGTGCCGACAGTCCAAGTGCGGCGATGATACGCTTGAGCGTGTCGGCATCCGGCGGTGTCTCGAGATACTTCACGATGTCGGGCTGGTAACCGCGTTGCTGCAGTAGCGCCAGGGTCTGCCGACTCTTTGAACACCGAGGATTGTGATAGAGCTTGATTGTCATGGATGAGTCCGTCAATTTGAAAGCATCAAAAGGTGCTGGCCGAGATCGTGAGCCGGAGCCGTTGACGGCCGCTGTGCAAGGGCCGCCGGGTCCACTGCAAGCCTTGTTCGACGTGCGCTGGCTGAGAAGTTTCTCGCGCCACCTGGCTGCGCATTTCAGAGATGACCGCAGCTTCGAATCGGCCGGCGCATTGAGTTATACCAGCCTGCTCGCCCTGGTGCCATTGCTGACCGTCATGCTCGGGGTGATTTCGGCATTTCCCGTCTTCGACCGCTGGGCCGACGACATCGAGGCTTATATTTTCGCAAACTTCGTGCCCGCAGCCGGTGATGCCGTGCGTGAGCACCTGAATACGTTCATCGACAATACCGCCGGACTGACCGGCGCGGGTACTGTCTTGCTCATCGCCACCGCCATCTTGCTGATGGCGACCATTGAAAAGAGCCTGAACCGGATCTGGCGGGTCCGGGCCGAGCGCCGACCGGCGAGCCGGTTGGTGATTTACTGGGCCGTGCTGACGCTGGGGCCGTTGCTGATGGGCGCCAGCCTGGTTCTGACCTCTTACCTGGCTGCCTGGCCGCTGCTGGCGCCAGAGGCTGTGCGCGGTGTGTTGCAGGGCCTGATGCTTCAACTGACACCGTTTTTCGTCACCTTGATGGGGTTCTCCCTGTTGTTCATTATCGTGCCGAATCGACGGGTGCGCTGGCATCATGCGCTGGCAGGCGCGCTGATCTCGGCGATTTTGTTCGAGTTGGCCAAGCGGGGTTTCGTCTGGTATGTCACCAATTTTCCAACCTATGAACGGCTGTACGGTGCCCTGGCGACCATCCCCCTGTTTCTGATCTGGCTGTACGTGTCCTGGGTGGTCATTCTGCTCGGGGCCAGTCTGGCTGCCGCATTGACCACCTTCAACTATCGTTTCAGCGACTGGCGCTGGTCTCCCCGTCAGGAATTGTTGCTCGCCGTCCGGCTGATGGGGCATTTCTGGCAGGCTCAGCGGCGCGGGCAGGCGCTGTCGGTGTCTGATTTGCTGGGCCGAGAGCCGGCGGCCAATGACATCCAGCTTCGACGTATTCTGGGCTGGTTTTTCGATGCCGGTTTCATCCATCGTGACGACGATGGCGATTGGCTGCTTTCTACCGACCTTGACGAATTGAGCCTGGCTGAACTCTATCGCAGTGGATCGTTCATATTACCTGTGGGAGAGCTGGATCAGCTGCCGATAGAAAGTCACTGGGATCGTGCCTTGGTCGACGGGCTGGCAGAGGCCGATGGTCATGCCGATCGGTTGATGCGCCGCTCGGTGAAATCGCTACTGACCTTTGCCAACCAGCCCACATCCTGATTGCTTCGAGGATTTGATGATGAAAAGACTTCTGATTGCCTTGTTTCTCATGCCGGGACTGGTGCTGGCCGATGGGCCGATTGACTTCGAGCTCGCAGGTCTGGATGGCAATGGCCATCAGTTGTCGACCTTCCGGGGCGACTGGGTGGTGGTGAACTACTGGGCAACCTGGTGTGCGCCGTGCAGAAAGGAGATTCCTGACCTGTCCAACCTGCATGACAGCCGCGAAGATATCGTGGTGCTGGGCCTGGCCTTCGAAGACACGTCGGTAGAAGACTTCGAGCGGTTCCTCGCTCGGTATCCGGCCAGTTACCCCATCTTGCTTGTCGACACCTACGACCCTCCGGCCGACCTGGGCGCACCACGGGCGCTGCCGACCACTTTTCTGGTCGATCAGAACGGGTACCTGGTTCATACCTGGATAGGCCCGGTCACCAGCGCCATGATTACTGACTGGATTCAGGAAAATGGCTGAAACCAGGCGCTGGCTGATCTCCGGCCGGGTGCAGGGCGTGTTCTTCCGCGAGTCCACTCGCCGACAGGCTGAGCCGCTGGGCCTGACCGGCTATGCAATCAACCTGGACGATGGCCGTGTCGAAGTGCTGGCCGAAGGGGACGCGGCTTCGCTCGATAGATTGGCCGCCTGGCTGGAAAAGGGGCCGCCTGCGGCACGGGTTGATGATCTGGTCGAGGCGGATCCCAATCAGGGCAGGCACATCGAGGCTGGCTGTTTCATCACCGGCTAGCCGGCCACCA
>SKQI01000039.1 GCA_007119095.1 Wenzhouxiangella sp.
ACCGGCCTGGCCGTGCTGATGCTGGCCGCGGCCATGGCCCTGGTCAGTGCCATGGCCACGCTCTGGGCCGACCTGCATCTGTCCGGCCTGCCCGGCCTGGAATCCAACCGCGGCCTGGTCACCATTGGGATGCGCAGTGAATTCAGTATGGGCGTGATGGGGGCCGACGCATTCGAAGCGCTGCGCGAAAGCACGAACACCCTGGAATCCGTGTCCGGAGTATCGACCATCAGTTTCCTTCGGGATACGAGCCTGAACGGCCAGCCCATCGAAGGGCATGCCGAACCGGTGCTGCCCGGTTACTTTCAGACCCTCAGGCCACGCATGCACCTGGGACGCGGCCTCGAAGACGATGACTTTGCCGACGATGGCCAGCGCCACTTGGTGCTGTCGTACCGTTTGTGGCAAACCGCATTTGACTCGGACCCCGAGATTCTCTTGACAGAGGTCGAGCTCAAGGGCGAGCGCTGGCGCGTGGTTGGGGTGGTCGATGAGGCGTTTACCGGCACCGGCGGTGTGCCGACGCTAATGTGGTTGCCCTATGGGCGCTTCATGCGCGACATCCAGTCAATGCCAGAGATGATCATTGACGACATTCCGGTGTTTCGACTGTTCGGACGCAAGGCGCCGGGCATAGGCACGGCCGCGGTCGAGGCTGAAATCGACCGGTTCATGGATACTCATGAGTTTCCGGCCATGTTCGGCATGCGCCAGGCTGGTGAGCTCCTGGTAGCCGACGATATCGTCAGCCATCCCATGCAGCGCCTGGCCGCCCAGCGCCAGGTCTCTATCCTGGCGGTGGCCTCGATCCTGGTGGCGCTGGTCGCCGCAGCCAACATGGGCATTTTTCTGCTCGCCCGGGCACCGGCCCGCCAGCGTGAGCTGGCCCTGCGCCAGGCGCTGGGGGCTAGCCGCCGTCGGATTGTTGGCCAGCTGCTCACTGAGGCTGGCTTACTGGTCGCTATCGCAGCAGCAGCGGGTATTGTCGTATCGATCTGGCTGGCGGCCGGTTTTCGAGAGCTCGCTTTTCTGGAACGTGCCGGCTTGAACGCGGTGAACTTCAACCTCACCGCGCTGGCGGCAACCGTCGTCGTGGCCGCCTTGCTGACCGCCCTGGTGGCCCTGGTGCCGGCTGCGCTGCTCAAGCGCGGCCGGATCGGCGAGCAGAGCCGGCAAGCCAGCAGCCGACCGGGCCCGTTCCAGCACGGCGCTGCCCTGGTCCAGCTCGGCCTGGCCGGGCTGGTCGGCGCCTGCGCGCTGTCGTTCCTGCTCCATCTTCATCTGCTCGATCAACGCGATCCCGGTTTTCGTACCGACGGAGTGCAGGCAGCGCTGCTGGCCATTCGCGATGCTACCCCAGGCATGCGGCCGAGCCTGCCGGAAGCCGATGCGGTCACCGCTTTCAGGTCCGATCTGCGCGAGCGTCTGGCGGCGCTCGCTGGCGTCGATGCGGTCAGCTTCGCCTCCCCCTTGCCCGGGCAAATGGCCGTAGTCAGAGTGGCCTGGGAAATTGGTGACCAGTCGGTCAACGCGAAAGTAATTCAGGCTTCACCGGGCTTTATCGAACTGATGGGCATTCGCCTGCTCCATGGCCGTGACTTCGAGGGCGAAATGGAACCCGGCCTGATTGTCAGTCGCCAGTTCGCCGAGCAGGCCTGGGGCGAGACTGATGTCGTTGGCCGTCATGTCAGTGGCGATGACGACCAGATGCGCATCATCGGCGTGATTGATGATCTGCGCTACGGCCACCCGGACGACCCGATCGAGAACCTGATCCTGTCCACCGGCATGGGCATGCATAATTCGATGGCCGCTATCGTGGTTAGTGGCAACGCAACGCAGTCGGAGATCGAAAGCCGGGTCAACGAGTCTCTGGACCGGCATATGGATGCGCTTTCGGTAATGGACGTGCGTTCTTTGACTGAGATCAGAGGCGAAGCACTGGTCCGCGACCGCGCCCGGGCTGGCATCACCGCCCTCTACGGCAGTCTGATCGTACTGATGGCCGGGTTTGGTTTCTTTGCCATGCAGCGCTTTTTGGTCGACAGCGGCCAGCGCGAAATTGCCGTGCACCAGGCCTTGGGCGCGGGGCCTCGCAGCGTCCGACGCCGGGTGCTGGGCAGCGGACTTCGGCTTGGCCTGCCCGGGGTCGTGTTGGGTGCATTGCTGGGCCTGGTCGCGGTGGCCTGGCTGCGCGATGATCTGATCAGCCGGGCTGTCAATGCGCCGCTGGTTGCTGGCGTGACGTTGGTTGCCTTATTCATGTTGTTGGTGCTGGCCACGCTGCAGCCGGCCAGGCGAGCGAGCAGGTTGAAAGCGGGGGATTTGTTGCGGGAGGAGTGAGGGACACTTCTATCCGCCTGCTCCACACTTTCGCATCGGGTGGTATCTGGCAGATCATGGACTGGCCGGGTGCGGAATGTGGCACAGCGCCTGTCCCGAGTGATCCGAGATCAACCAAGCTTGATCAGAGCCTCGGGCATACGGCTGTCGCCATTGCAATCCTGCCAGTTTCAGGGCAGCTCCCGCCGGGAGGCTTCGCCTGAGCCGTTCACCCGGTCAGGCCGTGAGCTGGCGGATGCCGCCCGATGCCTCTCCGCACCCAATCATTCACTCTTGATGCTCGCGTTCAGCCATGGTTTTTCAGCGAGCGGCTCGGCGGCCAATGTGCCCAATACAAGCCAATGACGATGATTACAGCATGGTCCCCGGCCACGTTGGGCCGGGCTACGGGTGGGAAAGGGGGGACAGGCGCGACGATTGAAGGCAGGCACGTCTATCCACCCTCTCCCAACTCTCGCATTGGGTGGTATCTGGCAGATCATGGACTGGCCGGCTGCGGAATGTGGCACAGCGCCTGTCCCGAGTGATCCGAAATCGACCAGGCTTGATCAGGGCCTCGGGAATTCGGCTGTCGCCATTGCAACCCTGCCGGTTTCAGGGCCGCTACCGTCGGGACGTTTCGCCTGAGCCGTTCACCCGGCCAGGCCGTGAGCTGGCGGATGCCGCCCAATGCTTCTCCGCACCCAAGCATTCACTCTTGATGCTCGCGTTCAGCCATGGTTTTTCAGCGAGCGGCTCGGCGGCCAATGTGCCCAATACAAGCCGATGACGATGATTGCGGCATGGTCCCCGGCCACGTTGGGCCGGGCTACGACTGGATTTTTGCACCGAGCAGACTGGCCGCTCGAATGCCATACCCGGGCCGGTGACGACGATTGCGACGTGGTCCCCGGCCGCGTTGGGCCGGGCTACGACTTGGCGACATCGGGGTGTTTCTG